>NZ_CP098360.1:0-225000 GCF_030388245.1 Paracoccus sp. TOH | reverse complement strand
TGATGGGGGCCCACAGCCTTACTGAGTCTAAGCAAACTCCGAATACCGGGAAGAACTATCTGGCAGACACACGGCGGGTGCTAACGTCCGTCGTGGAGAGGGAAACAACCCTGACCAACAGCTAAGGCCCCCAATTCGTGGCTAAGTGGGAAAGCATGTGAGACTTCCAAAACAACCAGGAGGTTGGCTTAGAAGCAGCCATCCTTTAAAGATAGCGTAACAGCTCACTGGTCTAATCAAGAGGTCTTGCGGCGAAGATGTAACGGGGCTCAAGCCACGAGCCGAAGCTTTGGGTGTGCATTTATGCACGCGGTAGCGGAGCGTTCTGTGATATAGAACGCTGCCTCTTTTGCTTGTTCGCAAGCAACGGAGGCAATGTTCTGACTGTGAAGCCGGGCTGTAAGGCATCCGGTGGAGTGATCAGAAGCGAGAATGTTGACATGAGTAGCGACAAACAGGGTGAGAGACCCTGTCGCCGAAAGTCCAAGGGTTCCTGCTTAAAGCTAATCTGAGCAGGGTAAGCCGGCCCCTAAGGCGAGGCCGAAAGGCGTAGTCGATGGGAACCAGGTTAATATTCCTGGGCCAGGAGATGGTGACGGATCGCAGAGCTAGTTCTTCCTTATCGGATTGGAAGGGCTGGTGAGCGGTTCCTGGAAATAGCCCTCCACAAGACCGTACCCTAAACCGACACAGGTGGACTGGTAGAGAATACCAAGGCGCTTGAGAGAACCACATTTAAGGAACTCGGCAAAATACCTCCGTAAGTTCGCGAGAAGGAGGCCCCGTTTGTACGCAAGTATGGGCGGGGGGCACAAACCAGGGGGTGGCGACTGTTTACTAAAAACACAGGGCTCTGCGAAGCCGTAAGGCGACGTATAGGGTCTGACGCCTGCCCGGTGCCGGAAGGTTAAAAGGAGAGGTGCAAGCCTTGAATTGAAGCCCCGGTAAACGGCGGCCGTAACTATAACGGTCCTAAGGTAGCGAAATTCCTTGTCGGGTAAGTTCCGACCTGCACGAATGGCGTAACGACTTCCCCGCTGTCTCAAATGTGGACTCAGCGAAATTGAATTGTCTGTGAAGATGCAGACTTCCCGCGGTTAGACGGAAAGACCCCATGCACCTTTACTATAGCTTCGCACTGGCATCAGGATTGTGATGTGCAGGATAGG
This sequence comes from Paracoccus sp. TOH, assembly GCF_030388245.1. NCBI lineage: Bacteria > Pseudomonadati > Pseudomonadota > Alphaproteobacteria > Rhodobacterales > Paracoccaceae > Paracoccus > Paracoccus sp. TOH. The sequence goes on along the minus strand of NZ_CP098360.1, from coordinate 223,831 downwards.
TGGTAGGCATCGAAGCAGTGACGCCAGTCGCTGTGGAGCCATCCTTGAGATACCACCCTTCGCACTCTTGATGTCTAACCGCGGCCCGTTATCCGGGTCCGGGACCCTGCGTGGTGGGTAGTTTGACTGGGGCGGTCGCCTCCCAAAGAGTAACGGAGGCGCGCGAAGGTTGGCTCAGAGCGGTCGGAAATCGCTCGTTGAGTGCAATGGCAGAAGCCAGCCTGACTGCAAGACTGACAAGTCGAGCAGAGACGAAAGTCGGCCATAGTGATCCGGTGGTCCCGAGTGGAAGGGCCATCGCTCAACGGATAAAAGGTACGCTGGGGATAACAGGCTGATGATGCCCAAGAGTCCATATCGACGGCATCGTTTGGCACCTCGATGTCGGCTCATCTCATCCTGGGGCTGGAGCAGGTCCCAAGGGTACGGCTGTTCGCCGTTTAAAGAGGTACGTGAGCTGGGTTTAGAACGTCGTGAGACAGTTCGGTCCCTATCTGCCGTGGGTGTAGGATACTTGAGAGGAGTTGCCCCTAGTACGAGAGGACCGGGGTGAACGTTCCACTGGTGGACCAGTTGTCGTGCCAACGGCAGTGCTGGGTAGCTATGAACGGACAGGATAAACGCTGAAGGCATCTAAGCGTGAAGCCCCCCTCAAAACAAGGTATCCCTTGAGAGCCGTGGAAGACCACCACGTCGATAGGCCGGAGATGTAAGCGCAGCAATGCGTTCAGTTGACCGGTACTAATGGCTCGATTGGCTTGATTTGATCCGGAAGAAGACAGACCTGTCTCGCTTCCAAAAGCATCCTTGGACAACACTTCCCAAACGGGAAACGCCGATCGCTTCTTTTCCGGTCTGGTGGCCAAAGCACGAGCAAAACACCCGATCCCATCCCGAACTCGGCCGTTAAGTGCCGTCGCGCCAATGGTACTGCGTCAAAAGACGTGGGAGAGTAGGTCACCGCCAGACCTGAAAAGAAGCGATACATCCCTCAAAACGATCAACGACAGAACATGCCCTGCCGCGGGGTAGAGCAGCCCGGTAGCTCGTCAGGCTCATAACCTGAAGGCCGCAGGTTCAAATCCTGCCCCCGCAACCAACCATAATTATTCAATGTTATCAGTATATTGACTTTGTGCATCTCCTTGATGCGCACTGTTTGACACTCCATGCCCCGCTTTCCGCGGGGCTTTTTGCATTTGCTCCGCCGCTTCAACAACCTCATGCACCGGCTGCCCTGGTGCCAGGCGCAACAAGCTGGCCAAGGCGCCGTGAAGATGGATCGCCAGGCCGGGTTTCCGGTCTCGCCTTCCTCTGCCGGAGCCGTGTTTGGCGGAGTTCCGGAACGCGGCATCTACGACAATATGCGAACTGCGGGGTCGGCCGCGGCAAGGAGCGACAGGTCAATATGCGCTTCCTTGCCATGGCCAATCACTATGGCTTCGAGCCGGAATTCTGCAATCCGGCCGCAGGCTGGGAGAAAGGACAGGTCGAGAAGAACGTCCAGGATGCGCGACCGCGGCCATGGCAACCGATGCCGAACTTCCCCGATCTGGCGTCGCTGAATGCCTGGCTGAAGCAACGTTGCATGGAGTTGTGGCGGGAGATCCCGCATGGAATCTGTGCCGGCAGCATCGCCGATGTCTGGGCCGAGGAGCAGCCTGCGCTGATAGCCCTGCCGCCCGGCTTCGACGGCTTTGTCGAGCAAAGCAAACGGGTCTCACCCACCTGCCTGATCAGCTTCGAGCGCAATCGCTACAGCGTGCCGGCGTCCCAATCGTCCCGTGAGCCTGCGGATCTATCCCGAGGGTCTGGTCATTGCCGCCGAAGGGTAGATCCTGTGCGAACATGAGCGGATAATCCAGCGATCGCACCACCTGCCATATCGTATCATCTACGACTGGCGGCACTACCTGGCGGTCATCCAGCGCAAGCCCGGCGCCCTGCGCAACGGGGCGCCCTTCGTGGAATTGCCACCCGCCTTCAAGCGCCTGCAGGAGCAGATGCTGCGCCGCACCGGCGGCGATCGCGAGATGGTCGATATCCTGGCCCTGGTTCTTCATCACGATGAGCAGGCGGTGCTGACCGCGGTTGAGTTGGCCTTGGCGGAAGGTGTCGCGACCAAAACCCATGTCCTGAACATTTTGCATCGCCTGATCGATGGTAAGACCGAAGGCCCACCCATCGACACCCCCCAGGCGCTGCACCTGCGTCGCGAGCCCAAGGCCAATGTCGAGCGTTACGATGGTCTGCGGGCTCATATGAGCGGAGGCCGCCATGCGTCATGATCCTGCCAGCGGCGCCATCGTGATCATGCTCCGCAGCCTCAAGATGCATGGCATGTCGCAGGCCGTCACCGACCTGATCGAGCAAGGCGCACCGGCTTTCGAGAGTGCTATGCCGATTCTGACCCAGCTCCTGAAGGCCGAGATGGCCGAGCGAGAAGTCCGCTCCATTGCCTATGACATGGAGATTGCCCGCTTCCCCGCCTGCAAGGATCTGTCCGGTTTCGACTTCTCAGCCAGCGAGGTGAATGAGGCGACGGTGCGCCAGTTGCATCGCTGTGAGTTCATGGACGGGGCGCAGAACGTCGTGCTGATCGGTGGCCCCGGCACCGGAAAGACCCAAGTTGCCACCGCCCTTGGCATCCAGGCTATCGAGCACCATCGCCGCAAGGTCCGGTTCTTCTCGACCATAGAGCTGGTCAATACGCTCGAGCAGGAAAGAACACGAGGAAAGGCCGGCCAACTCGCAGAGATCCTGATGCGGCTGGATCTCGTGATCCTGGATGAGTTGGGATACCTGCCGTTCAGCGCCTCAGGCGGCGCCTTGCTCTTCCACCTGCCGCCAAAATGACCACCGCGCTGCTCGATCGCCTGACCGACCGCTGTCACATCCTTGAAACCGGCAATGACAGCTTCCGCTTCAAGGCTAGCTCGGCCGCCGCGACCCGTAAGAAAAAGGGGAACACCAATGTCTTGACCCAGTCATGACCCGAAAAACATAATCTCAAGGTGGGTCAATTCTCGATGGAAAACCCGGGTCAGTTCTGGGTGGAAATCAACAGTCATCTCCTCATATTCGGCGTCGTATGTAATGAAGTTCCGCGAGATTTTCGGATGTGTCGTGGAAGCCGAGGGGCTTTTAATGCCGCGCCGTGCCGCGATATTGGTTGCATTTCAGTCGAGAGGTTTGTGCATGGCCCATTTCTTCACTGCCGATACCCATTTCGCCGATGACCCGGTGCGGTGGTTCTTCGGTCGGCCCTTCGCCTCGTCCGAGGCGATGGATGCCGCGATGATCGCCCGCGCCGGGGTGGTCGGCGCCGAGGACGACCTGTGGATCGTCGGCGATTTCGCGGCTTGCGAGACCGAGGCGGGACGCATGGCCGCGCCGGCGGCCTTCGCGGCGCTGCCGGGGCGGAAGCACCTGGTGCGCGGCAACCACGACCCGGACTGGCTGGTGCGGACGCTGCCCTGGGCCTAGGTTCACGATCTGGTCGAGATCGCCGTCGGGGATCGCCGCTTCGTCCTGTGCCACTATCCGCTGATCACTTGGAATGGCGCGCGGGCGGGGGCGGTGCAGCTGTTCGGCCATGTCCACACCCGCTGGCGCGGTGCCGAGGGGCAGGTCAATGTCGGCGTCGATCAATGGGATTTCACACCCGTCACCCCGGATCAGGTCGAGTTGGAGGCCCTGATGCTGCCGCCGTCGCGCTTTGCATGCTCTTGCGGTTTTCGGCACCCGGTTGCGGCAAGATTCCGCACCCGATCGCGTGATCCTTCGGCGCCTGATCGCGTGAGGATTCGGCACCGAAGGATAGAAGGGTGCCGTCAGAGATCGTCGAAGCTGGCCTCGCGGCGGCGGAGAGACTCGCCGCGCAGCTTGATATGGTGGCGATCCCGCGACAGGCGGTCGAGCACGGCATCGGCAATGACGGGATTGTCGATAAACGAATGCCAGTCGTTATAAGGACGCTGCCCGACGATGATGGTGGACAGCGTTCCGGCGCGGTCCTCGATGATGTCGAACAGGATCGATTTCTCCCCCTCGCTCATCGCGACCTTGCCGAAGTCGTCGAGGATCAGCAGCTTGAACTTCGCCAGTTTCTCGCGCTCGCGCAGATACACCCCGTCCTCCAACGTCATCGACAGGCTGTAGAGCAGGTCCGACACCTTGAAGTATCGGGTCTTATGACCTGCGCGAATGGCCGCCGTGGCAATGCAGGAGGCAACCCAGCTTTTGCCGGTGCCAGTCTCGCCGCTGATCAGGATGTTCCAGGCATGCGGAATCCAGGCGCATTGCAGCAGCTCGTGCATGATCGCCGGCTTGAGGCCGCGAGCTTCAGTGTTGATCAACTCCTCAGGCGCCGCTTTCATTGGCAATTTGGCCTCGCTCAGCATCCGCGCCAGCCTGCTAGACGCGCCCCGCTCCTTCTCGGCAATCAACAGCGAGGCGACCCGTTCGATAAAGGCCATCTCGGTGTAGATCGGGTTGCCTGACTGGCGGTCGAGGGTATCGGCGAAACCTGCCAGCGAAAGCTCGCGCGCAAGCGCAACGACATGGTCATGCTGCATCGTCATCGTCCTCCGCATAATAGCCTGCGCCACGGATGTTATCACTGGGCGGTTGTGACGGCCCCGGCTCGTGTCGGGATGGCTTGCGCGGCCCGCGGTCGAGAATCTGGCGCAGGGTGTTGGCATTGATCTGATTGCGCCGGATGGCTTCGACGCAGGCGGCATCGATGGCTGCCTTTCCATGGACCGACCCGACCTCAAGGAGCCGACCCAGCATGTTATGGGTTGCGCGTGGATTGCCATTGATCTCCAGATGGAGAGATACGAAGCGGCCCAGCGTCGGGCTATAGCTGGTCGCTCGCTCGATCAGGGCATCCGGGTTCTGGCGCCACATGGCCCGGTGGTTTTCAGGCATATGCGCGGGATCGATGACCGGGGCATCATCCTGCGGCGTGACGATTCGCCGGGTGTGGACGGCGACGAGCGATGAATCGTGATAGATTTCGACAGTCGCGGCGGTCGTCTTGATGTTCACGGTCTCGCCGATGAGGCGGTAAGGCACGCTGTAGTCACGGCCATCGACATTCACATGGTAATGGCGCTGGACCTTGATGCCGGCTTTCCAGGTGCCGTAATCATAGGATGCTTCCGGCAGCGGTCGGAGTTCGGCGGCTTCACGGGCCTCGAACCGTTCGGTTCGCGACATTTTCCAACGCCGCATGACCTTCCGGTTCAACCGATCCAACGCCAGATGCAGCAGGTCATTCAATTCGGCTATCGAACGCGGCTGTCTGAACCTGCGCCAGAACGACCCGCAGCACTATCCTTTCGAGACTCTTGCAGAGATCGTGCGAACGTATGGCGTGGTGGGTCACCACTTGGACGATGGGCTTAAAGCACTGATCGATAACTGGCTGGATCAGCTCGTAATCTATGCCCGCAAGCGAATCGGCGTGCTTGCCTCAGGATATCAAAGGGACAAAGCCCAATCGGCGCTCGATAAATGTTGGCTCTTGATGGTCAGAGAGCGAATGTGACTTGGCACGAGATTTTGTCTTCATCTACGATTGGAGTCCGCTCCACGGTAATCTGAAATCTGTTTTGGGCCGGCTCGCGTTGAAGGCTGACCACAACCCGCCCCCCAACCAAAACGGGTCTTCGCGCCAGATGCAACGAACGACTGCTTTCCGCCCTTTTTGTCTCCGTCACTGGCAGTAACAGCGAAGGCGAGAACCGCTGCGATAGTTCAGGTCTCCGCGCTTCTCGCCTTCGCTGGCTCTGAGACCGGCACCGCTGGAGCTACTGGCACCGAATGTCATGCAACTGGGTGCCGAAGCTGTACGCAACCGAGTGCCGAACCGAGTGAGAACTAGCAGCTTGCAGCGGATGGTGGAGGGAAGGGAGTGAAAAGCGGGTAACGACCGCAGAGTGGAAAAACTGTCGCAGGTTCGATGTGCTCACCCTACTACGTGGTGGGAATATCGGCAGGGTGAGGGTTGCAGACGTCACCCAAGATGCGAGAAACTAAGCGGGGAATTGCCGCACGGCTTGTGCGACCCTGTCCAAGATCGGGTGAGCATCCTTGATTTTGTCGAGTACCTCGCCGATGGGGGCGAGTGTGGTCGACAAGTCATCATCCGAATAACCTTTGATGATTTCCTCACGATCAAATGTCAATGGCAGTTTGAGAACGAACTCACTAGGTCATGTTGACAAATTTCGAAGCCATATCCTGATGCAGGCTATGTCGACGAAGCCGAGGAAGCTGTCTGCGGTTTTGTCATAGCGGGTTGTCAGCCGCCGGGTGTTCTTCAGCTCGTTGAAGCAACGCTCGACCATGTTGCGCAAGGCGGAGATGGCCATGTCGACGCCCTGGCGAACCTTCCGGTTCTTGCGCATCGGGATCATCGGCAGGCTCTCGATATCTTCCCGAACTTTCTCAGGGCCATGGCCCTTGCCGGCGACCAGAACGGCGGGCTGCGGCAGGGTGTCGGCCATCACCAGATCGTAGCCGGTGTAGTCTGAATCCTGCCCCGGTGTGATTTCGGACCTTATCGGGAAGCCCGCGCCGTTGACGCGGCGATGGATCTTGGTCGAGCGCCCACCTCTCGACCGGCCAAGAGCCTCTTTCGGAGTCCCCCTGTTGCGCCCGCCGCATGATGGTGCGCCCGGATCCCTGTGCTGTCGACCATCTGCAACTTGTCCGGCGCAATCCCCGCGTGGTTCAGCGCATCCAGGATACCTTCCCACAGCCCCGCCAAGGGCCAGCGGCGGAGCGGACAGTAGACCGACGGCCAGGTCGCGCCAAGGCGCACCGGTTCGCGCGATCCGGAGAATCCCATCCAGAACAACACGATGATCCGCAGGCTTCCGCCCATTCGGGTGCCGGACAGCACGAATGAAGCCCTCGAAGAACGCCCACTCATCGTCGGATATCAGGTTGCGCGCCAAGATCATCTCCGACGTAGAGATGAGCTTGAATCATGGATCGCCGACCAGCGGAATCCCTGTTGTCCACACGGCCTAGAAAAGGCTGCTCATGCCCCCCTCAATGCGGCGGCTTGAATCACGCAGCATCGGCCAGCCCAAGCAACTCCGCTACCGCTCGATCATTTGTATCTGGCGGTTGCTTTCACGGATAAGCCAAGCGATGACTTGTCCGAGCTTTGCGTTGCGCGCTGCGCTGTATGGGACGGTAACATAATAGCCGCGATCCGAGATCACAGACTGTTCGGATACACGCAGCAACGATCCAGTTTCGAGATACTGATCCAGCAGACCAGACCAGCACAGGGCGATTCCGTGTCCGGCAAGCGCAGCGCTGATCAAGGTGCTGTAGCTGTCGAATTCAAGCGTGTTGAGCTTGCCGGAGGGAGCCTCTTTGAGCGCGGCCAGCCATGTCGACCACCGATACCAGCGATTGAATGGATCGGACAGATCCAACAGAGGCCCTTGCAATATCGCCGCCATGTCCAGTGGGGCATCTCGGGAGGCCAGAAAAAGTGGACTGCACACGGCAAAGACCGTCTCGCTCAGGACCATGTTTGACTGCCGTCCCGGCCAATCGCCGGCACCGAAGCGGATATCGATATCGGTCAGCATGTCGCCGCTGCCGTGATCCCCGGTCATCAAGCTGAACTCGAGATCGGGAAAGGCCTGGCGCAGGGCTGTCAACCGCGGCACCAGCCAGAATGACAGGAAGCCGGGCGCCGCAGAGATGGAAATTCGGCCCGAATCGCTTTGTCGACGAAGGTCGAGGACGACCGTTTCAAGCTGCGACAGGCTGATGCACAGCGCATCCATCAACTGTTTTCCGGCCGGTGTCAGCGTCGTCGGTTTCGTCGTGCGGTCGAACAGTTTCAGGCGCAGATCCGCCTCTAATGCTGCAACGCGGCGGCTGATCGCGGGCTGGGTTACGTTCAGTTCGCGGGCCGCCCGGGTAAAGGAGCCATGACGCGCTGCAGCATTGAATGCGAGCAGGTCGGAAAAGGGCGGTAGAGCGGCCATAATCATTACCCAGAAGAATGATAGTATGCGTTTTTTCGGGCTTAACGGAAACCTAATCTGCAAGCAATCATTAAGGCGCAGGCTATGAAACGGAGATGGAACGAAGTGCTCGCGCATGCCAACTTGTTATCCTTGCACGATGTTGATCAACATCGGCTGGCGCCCCTGCTTGCGCCGCGCTCCATCGCTTTGGTCGGGGCATCGCGTAGACGGAACACTGTTGGAAACGACATGGTTCGTAACATCATCGCCAGCGGTTATGATGGCGCGGTTTATCCGGTGAACCCCGGTTATGCGACACTTTACGGCTTTCGCTGCTACGCCGGTTTGACGGCTCTGCCCGAACCCGTCGATCTGGCGATCCTGTCGGTGCCCAACCGAGTTCTGGAAAATGTGGTGGACGAGGCGATTGCCGCAGGTGCCCGCGCTCTGGTCATCTTTGCCAGCGCCGAGCTTGAGGGCGAGCGGGACGATTTGCTGCGCGACCGCATCGCCCACAAGGCCCGTGAGGCGGGCGTGCCGCTTTGTGGCGCGAACTGCATGGGATTCTTCAACCTGTCGCATCCGGTCCGGGCGTTCTCGGCATTCCACGCGGATCCGCTGACGGCCGGAGGGCTGACCTGCATTGCCCAGTCCGGTTCGCTGCTCCAAGCACTTCTGTTCAATGATGAGCGGCTGAAGTTCAACCTTGCGGTGTCAGCCGGGCAGGAATTGGTCACCACGGCCGCCGATTTCATGGATTATGCGCTGGATCAGCCGGAAACCAGATGCGTCGCCCTGGTGCTGGAGGCGATCCGCGATCCCCGCACCTTTGTCGCTGCGCTTGAAAAGGCCAATCGTCGCGGTATTCCGGTCATCGTGCTGAAGCTGGGCCGGACCGAGGCTGGGGCCCAATTCGCGCTGAGTCACACCGGCGCCATCGCCGGCAACGCCGAGGTCTATGAGGCACTGTTCCGCCGCTACGGTGTCATCAGCGTGCGCGATCTGAACGAGCTGGCGCAGACCGCGATCCTGCTCAGCACCATCCGCAAGCCGCTTCGGCCGGGCGGGTTGGCTGCCATTCTTGATTCCGGGGGGGAGCGCGAACTGATCGTGGATGTCGCCTCGGATCTGAATGTCCCCTTTGCGCAAATCAGCGCCGCGACCACGCAGGTGCTGGCCGAGAATCTGGATCTCGGGCTCAGCCCCGTCAACCCGGTCGATGCCTGGGGAACCGGCAAGGATTTCGAGGCGATCTTTGAAAACTGCCTGACCGCGTTGATGGCGGATCCCGACACCGGCATCGGCATGTTCGTCGCCGATCTGGCTGAGGAACTGGACCTGCATGACGCCTATATCGACATCTGCCAGTCGGTGGCGCGGACCAGCGACAAGCCTCTGGTTCTCATGACGAATTACAGTGCCTGGAGCCATCGGAAACATGCGTTGCGCCTGTCGCGCGAAGGCGTCGCGGTGCTGGATGGCACCACGACCGCCTTGCGCGCGGTCCGTCACGCCATGGACTACCGCGACTTTGCCGCCCGCGCGCCGATACAGCAGGACGAGCATTGCGAAAATCCGCGGGCCGCTCATTGGCGCGCGCTCCTCGCCAGCCGCACCAGCGCGCTCAGCGAGGATGAGGGCTACGCCCTGCTCTCGGATTACGGCATCCGGGTGCCGGCCTACCGCATCGTCAATTCGCGGCAAGAGGCGATCATCGCAGCGTCGGAAATCGGGTTTCCCCTGGTCGCCAAGACCGCGATGCCGGGCATCCTGCACAAAAGCGATGTCGGCGGCGTCATGCTGGGGATCGCGGATGCGGATGCGGCGGGTCGCGCCTATGATGATCTGTCGGCCCGTCTTGGACCTCGCGTATTGCTGACCGAGATGGCCCGCGGCCAGGCCGAGATGGCGTTCGGCCTGGTCAGCGATGCGCAGTTCGGCAGCTTTGCCATGATTGCCTTCGGCGGCATCTGGATCGAGATCCTGAAGGACAGCCAGCTTGCCATGGCTCCGGTCGATCGCGCGGTCGCGGCGCGCCGGATCGCCAGTCTCAAGATGAGCGATGTCCTGAATGGCGTCCGCGGTGCGCCGCCCTGCGATACGGCGGCGCTGATCGACGCCTATGTCAATCTGGGCGCTCTGGCGCGCGATCTTGGCGCCCAGATCGCCGAGCTTGATATCAACCCGGTCTTGGTCGGCGAGGACGGCGTCATCGCTGTAGACAGCCTCATCGTTCCTGCCCCCGCCGTCGAGGCCCAGCATGTCCACTGATCATGTCCGTTACGCCATTAACGGGGCCATCGCCGAAATCACTCTGAACCGGCCGGCAAAGCTTAACTCGATCACCGGGAACATGGTCGAGGCGCTGCATCTATGCATGGACAGGGCCGAAAGCGACCCAGCCGTCCGCGCCATCCTGTTGCGCGCCGAGGGCAAATCCTTTTCCGCCGGCTTCGATCTGGGCGAGATGGATTCCAACCCCTCACGGCCGGCCATGCGTGCGGTGTTGCAAGCGGATTACGACATCATCATGCGTTTCTGGCATTCGCCGAAACCGACGATCTCCGCGATCCAGGGCTATGCGCTTGGCGGCGGTTTCGAATTGGCCATGGCCTGCGACGCCAGCATTGCTTCCGAGGATGCCTGTTTCGGCGAGCCCGAACCCAAGTTCGGTTCCGGCATCGTCGCCCTGCTGTTGCCCTGGCTGACCGGCCCCAAGCAGGCAAAGGAAATGCTGCTGTTCGGCAATGACCGGATTGACGCCCTGCGTGCCCTGTCTTGGGGGCTGGTCAACGCCGTCGTCCCACGCGGCTTGCTGGATGACGAGGCTCGTGCCCTGGCCCGGAATGCGACGCTGCTGGATGCCAGCGCGGTGCGTCTGACGAAGCAGGCGATCAACGGCAGCTATCAGGCGATGGGGATGGAAGGGGCGCTGAGACAGGCGCTGGCCCTGGATCTGGAAATCGAACTTTCCCAGGATGAGGAATCCGTCACCTTCCGCCGCATCCTGGCCGAACAGGGCGTCAAGCCCGCCATCGCCTGGCGCGAGGCGCGTTTCACCCCCCAACAAGCCCACAAGGAACCGAGCATGACCATTTCCGCGCTGGTCGTCCGCAAGGACGGCGACACCGTTTCGCAAGCTATCGAGAACATTGACGAAAGCCAGCTTCCCGAAGGCGATGTGACGGTCGACATCGAATATTCCACCATCAACTACAAGGACGGGCTGTGCCTGACCGGGCAGGGCGGCCTGGTGCGCAACTATCCGCATGTGCCGGGGATCGACTTTGCCGGCACGGTGGTCACGTCGCAGCACCCGCGTTTCAAGACCGGCGACAAGGTGGTCCTGACCGGCTGGCGCGTCGGAGAGGTGCGGTGGGGCGGCTATGCGACCCGGACTCGGATCAGCGGCGACTGGCTGGTGCCGCTGCCCGCCGATCTGACCACCCGGCAATCCATGGCGATAGGCACGGCGGGGCTGACCGCGATGCTGGCCATTGATGCGCTGGAGCGCCACGGTCTGACCCCGGCCGATGGGAACATTCTGGTGACCGGCGCGTCCGGCGGTGTCGGCTCGGTCGCCGTGGCCTTGCTGCATGCCCTTGGCTACCAGGTCGCCGCCGTGACCGGGCGCCCCGAAAACTCGGACTATCTGCGCGATCTGGGTGCGGCCACCATCGTTGACCGGGCCGAACTGGCCGAGGTGACCAAGCGTCCGCTGGAATCGGAAAACTGGGCGGGCTGTGTCGATGCCGTGGGTGGTGCGATGTTGGCGCGGACCCTTGGGCAGATGAAATATGGCGCCTCGGTCGCTGCTGTCGGCCTTGCCGGGGGCGCGTCGCTGCCGGCCACGGTCATTCCTTTCCTGCTGCGCGGTGTGAACCTGCTGGGGATCGATTCCGTCATGCAGCCCATTCCCGCCCGCGAAGCCGCATGGCAACGCCTTGCGAAACACCTGCCGCGCGATCTGCTGGAAAAAACCACGCGTGAGGTGCCGCTCGCCGAGGTCGCTGCGCTTGGCCCGCAGATCCTGCGCGGCGCACTGACCGGCCGCACCGTCGTCGCCGTCCAGGGGTAACTCACAAAAACGCGCCAAACCGCGCCCAGAACATGAACAACAGGGAATAATGACATGAAAGCCTATCTTCACGCGGCGGCGGCCGCGCTTCTGATCGCGCCCGTCTCGATGGCCGAGGCCAAGGCCCAGGACAGCACATGCGGCGAGATCTCCATCGCACAGATGGGCTGGACCTCGGCCGAGGTCATCACCGAGGTCGCCAAATTCCTGCTGGAACAGGGCTATGGCTGCAAGGTGACGCTGGTTGCCTCGGACACCATCGCGGCCATCACCTCGGTCACCGAGAATGGCCGGCCCGAGATCGTCACCGACCTGTGGCTTAACTCCGCCGGCGATCCCTATCGCAAGCTGGAGGAAAGCGGCCGCATGGTGCGGCTGGCAAGCGTGCTTGATCCGGGTGGGGTCGAAGGGCTGTGGATTCCGACCTCGCTGGCCGAGGCGAACCCTGAGCTGACCACCATCGATGGCATCCTGAAGAATCCCGAACTGGTCGGCGGTGTCTTCAACACCTGTCCCGACGGCTGGGGCTGCCGCGTCGTTCTGGACAACCTCGTCAAGGCGCTGGATTTCGAGGGTCACGGGCTAAAGATCTTCAGCCACGGCTCTGGCGAAACGCTTGCCTCGTCCATCGGCACTGCGGTCGAAAGCTCTCAACCCTGGTTCGGCTATTATTGGACGCCCACGGTGGTGATGGGCAAATACCCTATGACCCGCGTCAGCCTGGGCGAACATGACGAAGCGGCCTTTGCCGACCTTCAGGAACCCGGCACCGTCAACCCGCAATCGTCCGAGTTTCCCGTCGCGCCGGTGCTGACCTCGGTCACGGCGGAATTCACCAAATCCCACCCGGCCGAGACGGAATTCCTGCGGCACATGTCGTTCCCCACCGACGCGATGAGCGAACTGCTGGCCTGGAAGGAGCAGCAGGGCGCATCGGCGCAGGAAACGGCTGTTCATTTCCTGACCTCCCGACCTGACCAGTGGTCCAGCTGGCTGAATGACGATGCACGGCAGAAGCTGTCGGCGCTGATCGCGAACTGAGTTCGGCGATTTGGCGCGGGACAGGCAAGGGAGAGGGTAAATGGCAACCTATGATGGGCTGATCGACGGGCTTGGTCTGCGCGGCTGGTGCAGCGGCGGCGATGGCCCGGGAACGATGTCGATGGCGGACCTGCTGGCCCGGACGCAGGGCGGCGGTGCGGGCGCGGAGGCGTCGGGAAAATCGCTTTGGGATCTGCCCTTTCCCTCCCTGAACGCCCTGGCAGATGCCTGCCCTGCAATCCCACGCACCCGCGATCTGACCGTCGGGCTCGAGCGCGGCTTTCTGGATATCCGCGATGTGCTGCGCGTGGTGGTCGATCCCCTGACCCAACCGCTCAGCTGGATGCTGCGCGAGATGCTGTGGCTGATGACCACCACGCCCTGGTGGATCATGATCCCGCTGCTGATGCTGGTTGCGTGGGGCGTGTCGCGGTCCTGGCGGGTGGTCGCCATGGTCGCGGTGATCATCGGCATCCTTGCCTTTGTCGACCACTATAGCGAGGCGATGCAAACGCTGGCGATTATCTTTGTCTGTGCCTTCATCTGCGTGTTGTTCGGCGTGCCCATCGGCATCGCCATGGCCCGCAACGCGCGCCTGCAGCGAACGATGACACCCGTCCTCGACATGCTTCAGACCCTGCCGACATTCGTCTATCTGATCCCGCTGATCTTCCTGTTCTCGGTGACCGAGCCTAAACTTTACGGGATCGCGATCATCCTTTACGCCATCGTCCCGGTGGTCCGCATGACCGATCTGGGGATCCGTCTGGTCGACCGCGACGTGATCGAGGCCGCCGACGCCTTCGGCCTGACCGAACGGCAAAAGTTGATGAACGTCCAGATTCCGCTGGCCCTGCCCAATATCATGGCCGGCGTGAACCAGACCATCATGATGAGCCTTGCCATGGTCGTGATCGCCTCGCTGGTCTCGGCTCCCGGTCTTGGCGTGCTGGTTCTGCGCGGCATCCGCAACCTGGAACTGGGCACCGGGCTTGTTGCCGGGCTGGGGATCGTGCTGCTGGCGATTCTGCTCGACCGTGTGACCAAGGCGGCATTGATCCGCATCGACGCCAGCCAGTCAGGCCATTGAGGAGCAATGCCATGAGCAAAAGCATAAAGGTCTCGATCCGCCATTTGTACAAGATCTTCGGCGGGGCGCCGCGGCAGGCGCTGGCCCATGTCCATGCCGGTATGCACAAGACGCAGCTTTTGAAGGAAACCGGGCATGTTCTGGGGCTGAACGACATCAATATCGACATGCGCGAGGGCGAGATCACTGTGATCATGGGCCTGTCCGGCTCGGGCAAGTCGACCCTGATCCGCCATCTCAACCGCTTGATCGAGCCGACCGCCGGCGAGGTTCTGATCGACGGCCGGAATATCCTGGGCCTCGACGAGGCCGGACTGCGAGCGTTGCAACGCAAGACGCTGTCTATGGTGTTTCAGAAGTTCGGGCTTTTGCCTCATCGCACGGTGCTGGACAATGTCGGGCTTCCCTTGGCGACTCAAGGCATGGCACGCGCGGAATGGGAATCCGAGGCGATTCAATGGCTGAGCCGAGTGGGTCTTGATGGATATGCCGGACATTACCCGCACCAACTGTCCGGCGGCATGCAGCAGCGCGTCGGAATCGCCCGTGCGCTGACATCCAATGCAAGCATCATGCTGATGGATGAAGCCTTCTCGGCGCTGGATCCGTTGATCCGGACGGATATGCAGGATCTGCTGGTCGAGCTGCAGAACGAGCTGCACAAGACCATCGTCTTCATCACGCATGATCTCGATGAGGCACTTAAGCTGGCCGATCACCTGGTCATCCTGAAGGACGGCGTGGTGGTGCAGCAAGGCGAGCCCCAGGAGATTCTGTTGGCACCTGCCGAACCGTATGTTGAGGATTTCATATCAGATGTGAATCTTGCGCGTGTCCTGAAAGTTCACTCCGTGATGGAGAGAAGGATCTTGTCTGACGCCCTGGATGGGGAAATTGAGCACAATTCCAGTCTGGAATGCGCCCTTGCCATGTCGGAAGGGAATATAAACAAGCGCTACCTTGTGACCGAGAATGGCACGCCGACAGGAAGCATAGACATGTCAATGATTATAAAGGCATTTGCATCGAAGCCGGGTCGGTTCATCCATTAAGCCGGCCGCTTCGGCAGAACGGGCTTACCCCGCCGCGGGTCGGGCATTGCGGCGGATGACGGCATAGACGGCGACCGAAACCAGCCCCAGCAGGGCGGACAGCACCAGGGCACGGTCGTATTCGCCGTTGAAAACCGCATTGTAGATCTCGAGCGACATGGTGTTGGTGCGTCCGACGATATTGCCGCCCAGCATCAGGGTGATGCCGACCTCGCCCAGGGCCCGCGCCGTGCCCAGAACCAGCCCGACGACCAACGCGCCCCTGATGTTGGGCAGGGTGACGAACAGGAAAGTCTGCCATTCGGAACGGCCCAGGCTGCGCGAAGCCTCGCCCAATGAGCGCGAGACCCCGGCGATGGCTGCTTCGACGGGCTTCACGACCAGGGGCAGCCCGGCGATGATCGAAGCCAGCATCACGCTCTCGACCGTGAAGATGAACGAGAGGCCGAACAGGGCGTCCAGCCAGCCGCCGATCATGCTGCGGCGGCCCAGCAGCATCAGCAGCAGGAACCCCAAGGCCAGCGGCGGAAAGACCAGCGGCAAGGTCACCAGGATGTCCAGCAGCCCGCGGCCGGGCCAACCGGGTCGCGCCAAAGCCCAGCCAAGGCCCAGTCCCAGCAGCAGATGCGCCGCCAGCGTCACCGCGACGACCTTCAATGTCAGCCATGCCGGATAGGCCAGCGCCGGGTCCGCCAGCGCCTGCCAGATCGCGCTCACAATCCGTAACGGTCGAGGATCGTGCGGGCTTGGGGCGTTTCCAGATAGGCGGTGAAGCCCGCCAGCGCATCGCCTCCGGCGTCGGCGCGGATGCCGCAGGCGACCTCGACCGGGTCGTAGAGATCGGCGGGAACCGCGACGAAGCCGCCGATACCGTCGCCGGCGCCTATGGCGTCGGTGGCATTGACGAAGCCCGCGTCCACCTCGCCGCTGGCGACATAGGACGTGACCTGCGGTACCGTCGCGACCGGCACCAGGCGGTCCTCGACCGCCCCGGCCAAGCCCGAGCGCTCGAGGAATTGCCGCCCGGCCCTGCCGTAGATCGCGGCGGCCTGATCGGGGATGCCGATGCGTTGCAGCGCCGGGTCGGCCACGTCCCTGGCACCTTCCAGCGCCACCCCCTTGCGGAAGGCGACGACCAGCTTTCCGGTGCCAAGCGGGATCCAGCGGTCGAACTCTATCCCTTCGGCATTGGCCATGACGGCCTTGTCGCCGCAGACCAGCGCGATCTCGTCGCTTTCGCGCGCCTGGGCCAGAACCTGCCCGACATGGCCATAGATCTGCAGGATGTCGTGACCGCTTTGGGCCGAATAAACCTGGGCCAGTTCGCTCAGGGGGCGGCGGAATCCCGCGCCCGCCGCCAATGTGGTCTCGTCGGCGAAGGCGGGGCCGGTCAGGACCAGCGCAAGGGTCAGGATGGCAAGGGCGGGTTTCGGCATGGCGGCTTCCATCGGCGAAGGGGATCGGTTAGTCGGATATGTATGAACGGTTATAACGAAGAAGGTCAATCGCCAAGCCCATGGCTGCGGATCGACATCGTCCACCGGCTGCACGGCCCGGCGGGCGGCTTCGACCTGGTGGCCGACCTGGCGATAAGCCGCGGTGCGTTCGTTGTGCTGGCCGGGCCTTCAGGGGCGGGAAAGACCACGCTGCTGCGGATTCTGGCCGGGTTCCAGCGGCCCGACCGGGGGCGTGTGCTGGTCGATCGCGTGACATGGGCCGATAGCGGCCGGCGCACCCAGATGGCGGTCCATCGTCGCCCCATCGGGTTCGTTTTCCAGGATTACGCGCTGTTTCCGAACATGACGGTGCGGGGCAATCTGGACTATGCGCTCGGCCGTCACGCCGCTCGGGGCGAGGCTGAGCGGCTGCTGGCCCTGGCGGAACTGGGAAATCTTTCCCGATGCTATCCGGCGACGCTTTCGGGCGGGCAAAAGCAACGGCTGGCGCTGATCCGGGCGCTGGCGCGACGGCCCCAATTGTTGATGCTGGACGAGCCGCTCTCGGCGCTGGACCCCGACTTGCGCCAGCAATTGCAGGACGAACTGCTGCGGCTGCATCGCGCGTTCGGCACCACCACGCTGATGGTCAGCCACGACCCGCTGGAGATCGCCCGGCTGGCGGATCGGGTGATCCGGCTGGAAAACGGCCGGGTGGTGGCGGATGGTCCGGTGCGGCGGGGCCAGGGGCTCAGGGCGCAACATATTTCCGGGCCGGATGCCGAGGGATGGTGCGAGGCGCTGGTGAACGGACATCTCTGCCGGTTGCGCTATGCCGTCCCGCCCGGCGGCCTGGCGCCCGGCACGATGGTCGGTCTGGACGCGCTCAGTGCCGCGCCTCTGTAGCCGGCGCCGGAAAGATCCGCACCTTCACGTCGCGGGGGGGCGCGTAATAGGGCGCCGAGGTCACGAGGATATCCGCCCCCGCTGCGGCATAGGCCGCCGCGTTCGACGGATTGACACCGCCCGCCGCCGCCAGAAGCGGCCGGGGGGCGATCCCGTCCAGCGCTTGCGCGATGGCGGCGATATCCTCGGGCGAGGCCTTGTCGACCTGGACGATCTCGGCCCCGGCCTGCGCGAAGGCGATGGCCTCGGCGATACCGGCCGCCTCGACCGCCAGGCGCCGCTCGGGCGCATGGGCTTTCAGTCGCGCGAGGTGATCGGCCAAGGGCAGGGCAGGGTCCAGCAGGGTGCGATGCTCCTCGAAGACGAGGAGGTAATCGGAAAGCCCCAGCCGATGCGGCACTGCGCCGCCGGCCTCGATGGCGCGCAAAGCGTGATGCTTCATGCCGGGCATATGTTTGCGCGTGCAGGCTACGCGGGTGCGGGGGTTGGCCGCCTGTGCGGCCTCCACCATCGTCCGGGCGGCAGTGGCGATGCCCGACAGCAGCTCCATCAGCGTCTGCGCCATCTTGTAGCTGCGGTGGATTGCGCCTGCCGGTCCCTCGACCTCCAGCAGCAGGGCGCCGGCGCGGACTTTCTGCCCGGTAACGACCCGAGGACGCGCCCGGGCGCCGCCGAGTTCGAACATTCGCGCGGCATCCTCCACGGCGCAAACCACCATGTCGTCCCGCGCGGTCAGCGTGGCTTTTGCCGCGACCCCGGCGATGCCGAGTCCCTCGGTCGTCGGGTCCGCATAGGGACAGTCGTCGCGCAAGATGCGGTCGAGTTCGGTATCGCTGAACTGGGGCATGGGCTTTCCGGTCTGCTGCGACCCCTTGTATCGCATCATGCATATCGGGCGCGCAAGGCGAACAGGCGGGCAGGGCGGGGCGGCGTCGCTGTTCCGCCGGCCGGCGCCTCAACTCGGATTGGACGCGAGGCCCGGCCAGTAAAGGCTGTCGGGCGTGGGCCGTGCGCCGAAAATCGCCTGACCCACGCGCACCACGGTGGCGCCCTCGGCGATGGCCAGCTCGTAATCGCCGGACATGCCCATGGACAGGCCAGTCATGGCCGGATCGACTGTCAGCGCCTGGTCACGCAAGGTTCGCAACAGTTCGAAGCAGGGACGCACCCGGTCCATGTCGGTGCTGAACAGCGCCAGCGTCATCAACCCCTGCGGGCGCAGGCGCGGATACTGCTGAAGCGCCTCGACAAAGGGCAGCAGGGCGTCGGGATGCAGGCCGAACTTGCTGTCCTCGCCCGAGGTGTTCACCTGCACATGGACCGCGAGGATGCGGCCTTCCTGGTCCAGCCGCCGGTTCAGCGCCTCGGCCAGCCGCAGGCTGTCGAGCGCATGGAATTCATGTGCAAAACGAGTCAGGTACTTGACCTTGTTGGTCTGAAGATGACCGACGATGGACCAGTCGATGTCAAGATCCGACAGCGCCTCGTGCTTGCCCATCGCCTCCTGGATCTTGTTCTCGCCGAAGCTGCGGATGCCGGCGGCGAAGGCAAGGCGCAGGATCTGGGCGGGAACGGTCTTGGTGATCGGCAGCAGCCGCACTTCGGCGCGATCCCGGCCGGCCTTGGCACAGGCTGCGGCAATCCGCTGCTCGACCATGGCAAGATTGTCGCGAAAGATCGCCAGGGGATCGGTGCCGAAGCGCGCGATGTCTTCGGGTGAAAGACTGGGGGCGGGGGGCTGATGGGCGGTCATGTTTCTGTCCTTGATCACCGGTTATGTCCATGGCCGAGTGTCTGTGCCTGGGCTGGGCGCCAGAACTTCGTGCCGTTTCTCGCAGGGCCCTTCCGGCCCGTTTCGCGATCGCAAGGCCGGGGCGGCACATCCTCTCCGACCCCAGTGCGAACAGGAAAGACCCGATGTCGCGCGATCCGGCGGGGCAAGGCCTGCATCGCCGCGGCGCTGATCGTCAGGGCAGAGACGGGTATGGATGACATCGTGGGCCATGATCGTTTCCGGTAATCCGCCGGCCTCCGTGCCGATGCGGCGGCGCCTTCGGGGATTCGTTATATCAACTCAAGCACAACGGGGGCAAGCCGCCAGCCGCGCCTGCGCATGAGCGCCGAAATGTCCCGGGGATCCCCCGATTTCGCAGGCCGGCTGTCCTGCTTGGTCTGCTTCCCCGGTTGCGAGACAGCGTTTCGACGCATCGGGCAATATGCCGCAATATTCCCTTTGGCTTCCTTTCGTTATGTTTATACAGATACAACGATTCATCGGGATGCGAGGAGGAGACGGGTGGTGGTGGTTCGTATCGGCAAAGGGCCGGCCGCATTGGCGGCGGTCACGCCTGTCCCGACCGGTGCGCAGGCGCTGGTGCAGGGCCCGACCGGAACGGATCGCTCCGGTCCCTCCGGCGGCTGAGGCGATGCAGATGAACGGGCCGCCCTTTTCCGCAGCCACGCAACCGGCCGCACGACCGCGGCGCCGGCGCCTGGCGGTGATACCCGCGCTGGGGCTGGCCCTGCTGGGGCTAGCGGTGCTTTTCTTGGGATTGGGGCGGGTGCCCATTCCGCCGGGCACGGTTCTGGCGGTTCTGGCCTCGCAATTCTGGGAGGTTCGGGCCGACTGGACGCCGGCGGTCGAGCAGATCGTGACCCATGTGCGCCTGCCGCGCATTCTGGCCGCGATGCTGGTGGGGGCGGGGCTGGCCGCGGCCGGCGCGGCCTATCAGACGCTGTTTCGCAATCCCATCGTGGCGCCCGATGTCCTGGGGGTCTCGGCCGGGGCGGGCTTCGGGGCCTCGCTTGCCGTGACGCTGAATCTTGGCGCCTGGGCGATTCAGGCGGGGGCATTCGCCATGGGGCTTTGCGCCGTGGGGCTGGTCTTCGCCGTGGGCCAGGCCATCAACCGCCATTCGCTGATCGTGCTGGTGCTGGTCGGCGTGGTGATCGCGGCGTTCTTTCAGGCGCTGATCTCGGTGCTGAAGATCGTGGCGGACCCCGTCGATGTGCTGCCCGCGATCACGTTCTGGCTGCTGGGCGGGCTGAACCGGGTCACGCCCGGCGACCTGCCGCTGGTGGCGTCGCTGATCGGGCTGGCGCTGGCGGTGCTTTACGCCCTGCGATGGCAGGTCAACGTGATGAGCGTCGGCAGCGAAGAGGCGCGCATGCTCGGCGTCGACACCGGCATGATCCGCATCGCGCTGATCCTGTCGGCCACGCTGATGACGGCGGCGGCGGTCTCGATCGCTGGGATCGTCGGCTGGGTCGGGCTGGTGGTGCCGCATATCGCGCGGCTGCTCGTCGGCTCGTCCTTCGACCGGCTGCTGCCCGCTTCGGCCCTGACCGGCGCGCTGTTCCTGCTGCTGGTGGACAACCTGTCGCGCGGTGCCACAACGATGGAGATCCCGCTGGGCATCACCACCAGCGTTATCGGCGCACCGTTGTTTCTGCTGCTGCTGTTGCGCGCAAGGGCGGGCTGGGCATGAGGCTGTCGGTATCCGCCCTGTCCTTCGCCCATGGCGCCGGCGCGCAGCGGCTGGAGAATATCGGCCTCGTGCTGGATCCGGGCGAGGTGCTTTGCGTGCTGGGGCCGAACGGCGCAGGCAAGACGACGCTGCTGCGCTGCCTGATCGGGGCGCTGGCGCCATCGGGCGGCGCGATCCTGCTGGATGGCCGGCCGGCGGCCGGTCTGTCGCCGCGCGCGCTTGCCCGCGGCATGGCCTATGTGCCGCAGGCGACGCAACCGGCCTTTGGCCATCTGGTGCGCGAGATGGTGGTCATGGGCCGCTCGCCGCATCTGGGGCGGCTGGACATACCGGGCCGCGCGGATCACGCCATCGCCATGGACTGC
Organism: Paracoccus sp. TOH; assembly: GCF_030388245.1. NCBI lineage: Bacteria > Pseudomonadati > Pseudomonadota > Alphaproteobacteria > Rhodobacterales > Paracoccaceae > Paracoccus > Paracoccus sp. TOH. Next base: position 202,369 of record NZ_CP098360.1, on the reverse strand, counting down.
CTGGATCGGGTCGGGCTGCCCATCTGTCCGAACGCCCCTTTGCCGCCATCAGCGGCGGCGAGCGGCAGCTTTGCCTGCTGGCGCGGGCGCTGGCGCAGCAGGCGCGATTGCTGATTCTGGACGAGCCGGCCGCCAGTCTGGATTTCGGCAATCAGCTTCGGCTGCTGGACATCGTCGCCGGGCTGGCGCGGGACGGGCTGGGCATCCTGATGGTCACCCATCACCCCGACCATGCCCTGCATGTCGGCAACCGCTTTCTCGCGCTGCGCGGGGGGCGGGTGCATGGCGCGGGGCCGGTCGCCGATCTGGCGCGGCCCGGCTATCTGAGCGCGCTTTACGGCCGCGGCATCCGCATCATCCGCGATGCCGATGGCACGCTGGCCTGTGCCCCGCATTTCCATTCCCCGCAACCGGAGAGCAACCATGTTCCTTAAAGCCGTCCCCATCCTGTCAGGGATGCTGGTCCTTGGCCTGTCGGGCGCCGTGCTGGCCCGCGACATCACCGATATGGCCGGCCGTACCGTCACCGTGCCGGACCGGATCGACAGCGTCGCCACGCTGGGCTCGGTGCCGGTGATTAACAGCTTCGTCTTTGCCGCCGGCCAAGGCGCGCTGATCGCCAACGACCTGCCGCCATGGGCGCGGCAATCGGGCCGCTGGGCCTGGCAGGACGTTTTCGCGCCGCAGCTTGCCCAAAGCCCGCGCATCGAGGATGCCGAGCGCAACCTGGCGCTGGAGGCGTTGCTGACGCTGGATCCGGACGTGACGCTGACCTTCGCCCGGGACACGGCGGACCTTCTGGACCAGCATGCCATCCCGACCGTGGTGCTGCGCATCCAGACGCCCGAGGATGTCAAGGCCGGCGTGGCGCTGGTCGGCGACCTGCTGGGCAATGCCCGCATCGGCGCGGACTATGCCGGGTGGTTCGACGGCACGCTGGCCGATATCGCGGCGCGGGTCGACGGTGTCGCCGAGCGGCCTTCGGTGCTTTATCTCAACCCGGTCAACATGACCCAGCCGCATCTGGTGGCGGAATGGTGGATCTCGGCTGCCGGCGGGGATTCCGTCACCGACGACGGCCGCAGCGAGGAGACCCTGGCGCTGACCACCGAGGTGGTGCTGGCCGCCGATCCCGACATCATCATCGTCGGCGACCCGGCCCATGTCGCCCGGCTGGACGAGGACGCCAACCTGTCGCAACTGCGCGCGGTGCGCGAGGGACGGATCCTGGTCGCGCCGATCGGGGCGCATATCTGGGCCAATCGCACGGTCGAGCAGCCGCTGACCGTGCTGTGGGCGGCCGCGCAGTTCCATCCCGGACTTTTCCCCGAGGCCGAGCTGATCGCGACGGTGCGGGACTTCTACAAGAGCTTCTTCGGGACGGACCTCGACGACGGGCAGATCCGCACCATCCTTGGGGGCGGGGCATGAGCATCCCCCGTCCGAAGGACGGCGGCGAAAGCGCATCCTATCTTGAACGGACCTACGATGCCGTGACCGGAACAATCGGCGCCGAGGCAGAGGCGCGGACCGTCGGCCGTGCCACGCTGGGGCTGTTCTTCATCGCCGTCACGCTGGACAGCGGCCATACCGGACTGTGCGCCACGCCGCTGAAAGAGATCCCCGAGGCGGTGTGCTGCCCTTCCTCGGCCATGGCGATGCCTTTTCCGGGCAAGCTGCGGGGCATGGGCGCGCTGCGGCTGGCGCATGAGGCGCTGTCGCATACCGGATTGCGCCGCGCGCTCGGCATCGCTGCGCTGAACGCATTGGCCCATTTGGCGGCCGAGCGCCGCGGACCGCGGGGTTATCGCGTCGTCGAGGACGCCGACGCCTTCGACGTCGCCCGCATCCGGCCCGAGGAGACGGCGGTCGTGGTCGGCGCCTTCGGTCCGTTCCTCAAGGCGCTGCGCGGCATCGGCGCACGGCATTTCGTGCTGGAAAAGGACCCGGCCACCCTGCGCCCCAACGAGTTGGAGCATTTTCGTCCCGCCGAAAGCTATCCCCGGATCGTGCCCCGGGCGGATGTGGTGCTGATCACCGGCACCACGCTCATCAACGACAGCCTGCCCGGGTTGATCGCCTGCGCCCGTCCCGAAGCGCGGGTGGTGCTGGTCGGCCCGACCGTGCCGATGCTGCCCGATGCCTTTCTTGCCCGCCGCGGCATGATTCTGGGCACCGTGCGCGTCACCGATGCCGATGCGCTGCATGAGGTGCTGGCGCAAGGCGGCTCGGGCTATCACTTCTTCGGAAAATACGCGCCCAAGATCGTTCTGGCGCAGGATTGACAGCAACACTCGAAAGGACAAGCAGATGAGCGACGATGCAAGGACTGTGACACTGACCAAGATGTGCCTGAAGCATGGCATCGCCATCCCGCGCGCGGGTGCGTTGGCGGCGGGTTTTCAGGCCGCCTTTCCGACGGCGCATTACGACGACGAGGCCGGCGAATGGCGCATGGAATGGAAGAAAGGCGGCTTTGCCGAATCCAACGCCCGGCTCGAGGCGTTCTTTGCCGAAAGCGGGGTCGCTGTGGTCCATGTCGACAAGTGCTGAGCGGCCGGCCGTGCCGATCGAGCCCGCATAGAAATCAGCCGGGACGGGCGACAGCCGCCGCGCCTTGCCCGGCATCGACGGCCGGGCAGGTCGCAAGCGGCAGCGCTAGGGCACCCCGATCTGCGATCCTGAACACCGTGCAGCCGGGCCATTTTGCCGCCACGGCCCGTCCGGCTTGCCAAGGTCTTTTGCTCTTTCCCAGCGAAAATGAAAAATTGGTTGATAATTTCACGGCAGGTGGCAGGATCATCTGAAAGAAGGGAGTGATTCGTGACCTCTGGGGCCGATCTTCGCACATTGAGAAAAAGCCGCGCCTTGACGTTGGCCCAGCTTGCTGAGGCGATGGGCCGGTCGCTGGGCTGGATGTCGCAAGTCGAACGCGATGTGTCGCGGATCAATTCCGAGGATCTTGGCAAGCTGGCGAAGATACTTGACGTGGCGCCGTCGCTGCTGAGGCAGCCTCAAGCCGTGGCGCCTGGGGAAGAGGGGCGTATCGTAAGGGCCGATCGGCGCCGCTCGGTCGGGCATCGCCGGGATGGCCTGATCGAGGCGCTGATCTCTCCGGATCTGACCGACAGTTTCGAGATCGTCCACTCGACTTTCCTGCCAGGCAAGTCGTTGGCAGAGCCGTTGCGCCGTGAAACGCAAGAGATCGGCTTCATGCTGTCGGGCCGACTGGATCTGAGCTTTGGCGACCAGAAATTCTCGGTGGGTCCGGGCGATAGTTTTCGGATCCGCAACGAGCCCTATCTCTGGGCCAACCCCTATGCTGAATCTGCGGTCGCCCTGTGGGTGATTTCGCCACCAATCTACTGAGAAGGACACCCGAATTCGCAATCTGCCAAGACAGGTACGTGTAGCGATGATCGAGTTGCCGGCCACCGGTCGAATGCCGGAGGCTTGCTGAAGCCCTTGGCGACCCCGTTCGCGAACGGCGGAAGGTTCAATCCGCCCGTCGCATAAGGCGAAGCGGGATTTTCCCAGAAAGTCGACCGCCGGACCAACCGGCGGCGAGTCAACGACCGCAGGCTGCGCCTGCGGCATTGATGATCCATGCCAACAGAGGAGAGAAGACAACCATGCGAATGAAAGCTGTCGGCGGGATTTTGCTCCTGCCCTTGTTGGCTGCCGTGACTCCTGCTTTCGCTCAGGAGGCTGTGACGGTGGCATATTTTCAAGAATGGCCGATGCCTTTCCAATATGCCAAGGCGAAAGGCCTGTATGATGAAAAGCTGGGCGTGCCGATCAATTGGGTGGCGTTCGATTCCGGCACTGCGATGTCGGCCGCCATGGCTGCGGGTGACGTGCAGATCGCGCTGAGCCAAGGCGTGCCGCCTTTCATCGTGGCGATATCGGCCGGTCAGGATCTGAAGGTCGTCGACATCGCGGCGTCCTATTCCGACAATGACAATTGTGTCGTGGCCGCGCGGCTGGAAATCGACAAGGAAAACGCGGCCGAGCTGCAAGGCAAGCGCGTGGCTCTGCCCGTGGGATCCATTGCCCATTATGGTTTCTTGCAGCAGATGGCACATTTCGGGGTCGATCCGGAATCCATGGCCATCGTCGATATGGCTCCCGCCGAAGCCGCTGTGGCGTTCGATCAGGGCAGTATCGACATGGCTTGCGGCTGGGGCGGCGCGCTGAACCGGATGAAGAAAACCGGGAATGTGCTGATCAGCGGGGCAGAGAAGGAAGAGGCCGGTATTCTGGCGTTCGACCTGACGACGACCTCTGCGAAATTTGCGACCGAACATCCGAAACTTCTGGCCGATTTTCTTGGCGTGACCGCCGATATGAATGCGATGTGGAACGCCGGGGATCAACGAGAAGAGATGCTGCCGGTCATCGCGCGGGATGCCGGCATGGACGAGGCCGATGCGGCGGCCGTAATCGACAATTTCAAGTTCCTTGCGCCGGACGAGCAGCTTTCGGAAGCGTGGCTTGGCGGTCGTGTGGCAACCTATTTCGACGGTGTGGCCGCGATGTTCCGCGAACTTGGCAATATTCCCTCTGTTCTGCCCAGCTATGCCGAATTCATCGACACGACCCCTCTTCAGGATGTCGTCAGCCGCTGATTCTGCCGACGGGCGCGGCAGGCGCCTGTCGCTTCACGGGAAAGAAGGAGATGGCCCAATGTCCGGCCTGTTGCTGAAGAATATCTCGATGCGTTTCGATCTGGCCAACGGCGTATATGTGCAGGCCTTGCAGGATGTCTCGCTTGATCTGAAGCCTGGGCAGCTGCTGTCGGTCCTGGGGCCGTCGGGCTGCGGAAAGTCGACCTTGCTGAATATCGTGGCGGGGTTTCTGGCCCCGACCGGCGGGCAGATCACCCTGAATGGCCATGCGGTGACCGGCCCCGATGCCGAACGGGGGGTGGTGTTCCAGAAGGGCGCGCTGTTCGAATGGATGAATGTGCGCGACAACGTGTCCTTCGGACCGCGGATGGCCGGACAGCGCGAAGCCCAATACGGCGCCCATGTGGATCATCTGATCGAGATCGTCGGGCTGCAGGATTTTCGCGAAAAGGCGATCTATGAGCTGTCGGGCGGCATGCAGCAGCGGGTCGCGCTGGCCCGGTGCCTGGCCAATGATCCCGATGTTATCCTGATGGACGAACCGCTTGGCGCGCTGGATGCGCTGACGCGCGAAAAGATGCAGGCCATGGTTCTGAACCTGTGGAAGGAAACCGGCAAGACCGTCATCCTGATCACCCATTCCGTCGAAGAGGCTTTGCTGTTGGGCGAAAGGCTGATCGTCATGGCCCCGCGTCCGGGGCGCATCTACAAGGAGTATCGGCTTCCCTTCGCCGATCAAGGCGTCGGACAGGATCTGCGGCAGATCAAGAAACTGCCGGATTTTGCGGCGCGGCGGGAAGAAATCCTGTCGATGATCTGGGGTATGGAGGAAGAAATCATGGGCCGCGCGGGGGCTGCGGCATGATCGGGCTTGCGATTTTTGTGGTCTATGCGGGCCTGTTTGCCGGTTCGGCCCTTGCGTTGAGGCTGATCCGCCGCGCCATCGGCCGTCGCACCGATTTCACCAGCCTGAAAACGGTGACATTCGGCGATGAAAGTGCGATCCGCCCTGATCGGATGGCATCCGTCATCTCGATCCTTGTGGTGTTTCTGCTTTGGGGCGCTTTCACGGGATCGAAACTGGTGCCCTTTCACGTTCCCGGCCCGTTTGTCGGTGAGACGACCTTCACCTATGAGGCAAAGGGCAGCGATGGCAAGGCCGGCTCGGGCGTGGTGCAGGTCTTTGCGGGGATCGATGCCCCCGGCGAAGCGACCGCCGAGGCCACGGTCGTGGCAGACGTGCCGCGCGGGCGCGAGCAGTTGATCCATCTGCCTGACGGGGCGCGGGCGACGGCGGTGGACGGCATGGCGATCGCCCCCGAGGGCCGGGTCCGCGTCGCCCATGGCACGGTGACGATGACCGGCAAAGGCACGCTGAGCTTCGCGGCCGACAAGGGTTTGCAGATGGAGCCGATCTGGTTGCCATCCCCCGAAGCCGTGGCCAGTCGCTTTGTCGAGATCGCGCAGTCCGGTTACCAGAACTTCACTCTCTGGCAGCATCTCGGCGCATCGCTGATGCGGGTGTTGGCGGGATTCGCACTGGGATCGCTGGTCGGCATTCCTCTTGGCTATGCCATGGGCCTGTCTGGATGGTTTCGCGGTTGGTTCGACCCGATTGTCGAGTTCATGCGCCCCGTGCCCCCGCTGGCGCTGATCCCGCTGGTCATCATCTGGTTCGGCATCTGGGAGACAGGCAAGATCGTGCTGCTGTTCCTGGCCGCGCTGTGGGTGATGACCATTGCGGCGCGGGCTGGCGTCTCGGGGGTGAATATCACCAAGGTGCACGCGGCCTATTCGCTGGGGGCGTCGAAATGGCAGGTGCTGCGGCATGTGATCCTGCCCAACTCACTGCCCGAGATATTCACCGGTGCGCGCGTCGCGATGGGCGTATGCTGGGGCACGGTGGTCGCGGCCGAACTGGTCGCCGCGCAGAAAGGGGCAGGCATGATGATCATCGCCGCGTCGAAATTCCAGCTGACCGACATCGTTCTGATGGGAATCATCCTGATCGGCATCATCGGATACGGGATCGACGTGCTGATGCGCCTTGCAGAACGCAGGCTGGTGCCGTGGAAAGGGCGCAGCTGACGGCAGTGCCGGACGGCCGAAACAGGACCAAGAGGAACGAAATGGATATCGTCGATTTTTCCGCCAAACCGCAAGACAGCACGCAGCGCCGCCTTGCCGATCTTCCCGGACGAGTCGTTGCAGGCGACCCCCGGCACGAGACGCATCTGCATTTTCGCAGCCCGGATGGCGCCCTTGTCGCAGGCACCTGGACCTCGAGCCCGGGGAAATGGCACGCCTTCACCGACCGCGATGAGTTCTGCCACATCATCGCGGGCCGTTGTGCGCTGATATCCAGCGACGGGCAGCGTTGGGAATTCACGGCGGGCCAGTCCTTTCTGATCCCGAATGGCTTCAGAGGCTATTGGGAGATCATCGAAACCACGACCAAGCATTTCGTCATTCGCGAGCATGAGACCTCAGGCCAGTAGCGGCTGCAGGTCTGGAATGACCGACGTCGACGATATGCGATTGAGTGAGACGTCTGAACGCTTCCATGGGTAAAGTTCCGTCCTGCCGTGAAGATTATGCGAATAATTTCACAGTCAGGACAGGAACGCCTTGGGCGCGCTGCAGGGTTTGGCCTGTTCCGCCGCTCTCCGTAATGAACCGGTGCTGCGCACCGTGCCATCCATCTTTCTGCTTCTGAGGTTCAGATATGGCTCTTCCTTCCTCGACCCGCGTTGTCATCATCGGTGGTGGGGTGGTCGGCGTCTCGGCGCTGTATCATCTGGCCAGGGCGGGTTGGACCGATTGCGTCCTGCTTGAAAAGAACGAGCTGACGGCGGGCTCGACATGGCACGCGGCGGGGAACTGCCCGAACTTCGCCGCGAACTACGGCGTCATGAACATGCAGCGCTATGGCCTTGCGCTTTACCGTGGGCTGGCGACGGAAGTGGATTACCCGATCAACTATCACGTTACCGGCGCGATCCGTCTGGCCCATAGCCATAAGCGGATGATGGAATTCGAACGCGTGCGCGGCATGGCGGCCCATATGGGGTTGACCATGGACATGTGCACGCCCGACGAATTGCAGCGGCACTTCCCCTTCATGGAGACGCATGATCTGGAAGGTGGCCTCTGGGATCCGCTGGACGGCGATATCGACCCGAGTCAGGTGACCCAGGCGCTGGCCAAGGGCGCGCGGGCGCATGGCGGCACCATCGCGCGCTTCACCCCCGCCACGGGCGTCAGCCGCAAGGACGGCGAATGGATCGTCCATACCGCAAAGGGCGACATCCGCTGCGAATATGTGGTGAACGCGGCGGGCTATTATGCCGGGCGGGTCGGGGAATGGTTCCTGCCGCATGGCGGGCGTCCGGTGCCCCTGACCGTGATGAGCCATCAGTATTTCCTGACCGAGGCCATTCCCGAGATCGCGGCCTGGACCAAGGAACACGGGCGCAAGCTGCCGATGCTGCGCGATGTCGACAGCTCTTACTATCTGCGGCAGGATACGCATTCGCTGAACCTGGGCCCCTACGAACGCGACTGCCGGGCGGCATGGGTGACCGAAGGCGACCGGATGCCGGAGGATTTCAGCTTCCAGCTTTATCCCGACGATCTGGACCGGTTGGAATGGTATATCGAGGATGCGATGGCGCGGGTGCCGCTGTTGGGCACGCAGGGCGTGCAGCGCAATATCAACGGTCCGATCCCCTATGCGCCGGACGGACTGCCGATGATCGGTCCGATGCCTGGTGTGCCCAATGCTTTCGAGGCCCACAGCTTCACCTTCGGGATCGCGCAGGGGGGCGGGGCGGGCAAGATCCTGTCGGAATGGATCATGCATGGCCATACCGAATGGGACATGTGGTCGGTCGATCCGCGCCGCTTCACCGGCCATGCCGACGCGCAATATTCGCTTGCCAAGGCGTTGGAGACCTATGGCCATGAATACGCGATGCATTTCCCGCAGCACGAATGGCCCGCCGGGCGGAACCGCAAGCTGTCGCCGAACCATGGCCGTCTGATCGCGGATGGCGCACAGATGGGTGCCTATAACGGATGGGAACGCGCCAACTGGTTCGCGGCAGCGGGCGATGACACATCCGAGGAAGCGACGCTGACCTGGGATCGCAGCGGCCCCTGGCAGGCCCGCGTCCGCGCCGAGGTTCAGGCCGTCCGCGACGGGGTCGGGGTGATCGACCTTTGCGGCTTTTCGCGTTTCGACCTGGAAGGACCGGGCGCGGCCGCATGGCTGCGCCGCATGATTGCAGGCGGGCTGCCCAGGGTCGGGCGGCTGAACCTGATCTATTTCCCGGATGCGCGCGGCCGCGTGCTGACCGAGATGTCCTGCATCCGGCATGGCGATGACAGCTTTACATTGATGACCGCCGCCGTTGCGCAATGGCATGACCTCGATCTGCTGTCGCGCGAATTGCCCGCGGCTGTGACCTTGACCGATCACACCGCCGCCGTGACTGCGATGCTGGTGACGGGACCGAAATCGCGCGACCTGCTGGCGGGGTTGTCGGATGCGGATCTGTCGCTGGACTGGCTAAGCCATCAGCAAGCCATCGTCGCGGGCAAGCCTGCGCTTCTGGCCCGCGTGTCCTTTGCGGGCGAGCTGGGATGGGAGGTTCACGCGGATTCCGCGGATGCTGCCGACATCTATGCCGCAATTCGCGACGGGGGGGCCGCGCCCTTCGGCATGTATGCGCTGAACTCCATGCGCATCGAGAAAGGCTACCTGACCTGGAAGGGCGATCTGTCCAGCGATTACAGCCTTCTGGAAACCGGCCTTGACCGCTTTGTCCGATTGGACAAGCCGCAGGACTTTCCCGGCAAGGCCATTCTTCAGGCCGAGGCGCAGGCTGGCCCGAGAAAGCGCCTGTCCACGCTGATCGTGGAAACTGGCCGGCAGGACGCGCCCTCTATGGCGGCGGTGTTTGTGGATGGACGCCGCGCCGGAGAGGTCCTGTCGGCGGCTTATGGCCACCGCGTCGACGCCGCCATCGCGATCGCGATGCTGAATGCAGAGGCCGCTGCACTCGGAACGCAAGTCGAAATCGAGGTCTATGGTCAGCGCCTGAAAGCCACGGTTCAGGAAACCGCCTGCCTTTGGGACGCCGATAACAGCCATATCCGCGCCTGAGCGTGAATGAAGGAGTGAAATACATGAATCTGCCTGCTCAAAAGGCCCGGGTCGTCATCGTCGGCGGCGGGGTGATCGGGTGCTCGGTGGCCTATCACCTGACAAAGCTGGGATGGACCGACGTGGTGCTGCTGGAACGCAAGCAGTTGACCTCGGGGACGACATGGCATGCGGCGGGGCTGATCGCCCAGCTTCGCGCCTCGCAGAACATGACGCGGCTGGCGAAATACAGCCAGGAACTCTATGGAAACCTCGAGGCCGAAACCGGCGTCGCGACGGGCTTTCGGCGCAACGGCTCGATCACCTTGGCGCTGTCTGACGAGCGTCGGGAGGAGATCCTGCGGCAAGCCTCCATGGCACGGGCCTTCGGCGTCGAGGTCGAAGAAATCAGCCCGACGGAACTGCTTGCCCGCTATCCGCATGTGAATGTCGACGGGGTTAAAACGGCGGTCTATCTGGCCAAGGACGGGCAGGGCGATCCGGCCAATATCGCACTGGCCATGGCGAAGGGGGCAAGGCAGCGCGGCGCGCAGATCATCGAACGCACCAAGGTCACCGGCTTCGTTCGCGACGGACGGCGCATCACCGGTGTCCGCTGGCAGGCCGAGGGCGCCGAGGGCACCATCGCCTGCGAGCATGTGGTGAACTGCTCGGGCATGTGGGGGCATGAGGTCGGACGCCAGATGGGCGTCAACGTGCCGCTGCATGCCTGCGAGCATTTCTACATCGTCACCGACGCCGTTCCCGGCCTGCAGCAATTGCCGACCCTGCGCGTCCCCGAGGAATGCGCCTATTACAAGGAAGACGCGGGCAAGATCCTGCTCGGTGCGTTCGAGCCCGTGGCCAAGCCCTGGGCGATGAAAGGCATTCCCGAGGATTTCGAGTTCGACCAGCTGCCCGAGGATTTCGACCATTTCGAGCCGATTCTGGAAATGGCCGTCAACCGCCTGCCGATCCTTGCGGAAACCGGCATCCATACCTTCTTCAACGGGCCCGAGAGCTTCACGCCTGACGACGCCTATCACCTTGGCCTTGCGCCCGAGATGGACAATGTCTGGGTCGCGGCGGGTTTCAATTCCATCGGCATCCAGTCTGCGGGGGGGGCGGGCATGGCGCTGGCCTCATGGATGGAGACGGGCGAAAAGCCCTTTGATCTGGGCGATGTCGATATCGCGCGGATGCAGCCCTTCCAGGGCAACAAGACCTATCTGTTCGAGCGCTCCAAGGAAACTCTCGGACTGCTTTACGCCGATCATTTCCCCTATCGCCAAAAGGCGACGGCACGGGGCATCAGGCGTTCCCCGTTGCACGAAGCGCTGAAGGCCGAAGGCGCGGTCATGGGCGAGCTGGCCGGGTGGGAGCGCCCGAACTGGTTCGCCGATCCGGGGCAGCCGGCCGAGTACGAATATTCGTGGAAGCGCCAGAACTGGTTCGACAATGCCGGCCGCGAACACAAGGCGATCCGCGAGAATGTCGGAATCTATGACATGTCGTCCTTTGGCAAGATCCGGGTCGAGGGCCCTGATGCCGAACGCTTCCTGAACCATATCTCGGGCAGCGATCTGTCGGTGCCGGTGGGCAAGATCGTCTATAGCCAGTTTCTGAACGCATCCGCAGGGATCGAGGCCGATGTGACCATCAGCCGCCTGTCTGAAACCGCCTTCCTGGTGGTGACGCCGGCCGCGACCCGATTGGCGGACCAGGCCTGGATGCGGCGCCATATCGGCGAGCGGCGGGTCGTCCTGACCGACATCACCGCGGCCGAGGCCGTGATCTGCGTCATGGGGCCGAACGCGCGCGCCCTGCTGCAGCGTGTGTCGCCGAACGATTTCTCGAATACCGCGAATCCCTTCGGCACCTGGCAGGATATCGAGATCGGCATGGCCATCGCCCGCGTCCATCGCGTCACCTATGTCGGAGAGCTTGGCTGGGAAATCTATGTCTCCTCGGATATGGCCGCCCATGTCTTCGAGGTGTTGCGCGACGCGGGCCGCGATCTGGGCGCCAAGCTCTGCGGGCTGCATATGATGGACAGTTGCCGCTTGGAAAAGGGTTTCCGCCATTTCGGGCACGACATCTCGGCCGAGGATCATATCCTTGAGGCGGGGCTGGGTTTTGCGCTGAAAAAGACAGATGCGGATTACATTGGGCGCGACGCCGTGCTGCGCAAGCGCGAGGCGGGCCTGCAGAAGCGGCTGGTCCAGTTCATGCTCACCGATCCGGAGCCGCTGCTTTATCACGCCGAGCCGATCCTGCGCGACGGGCGCATTGTCGGCTATCTCAGTTCGGGCGGCTATGGCCACCATCTGGGCGCGGCTCTGGGCATGGGCTATGTCCCTTGCATGGGCGAGAGCGCGCAGGACCTGCTGGCATCCGATTACCAGATCGAGATTGCAGGGCGCCGGATCTCGGCGAAGGCCTCACTGAGTCCCTTCTACGATCCGAAATCGGAACGGACCAAGGTCTGATTCCCGGCAAGGTCATCGTCGCGATCGACCAGGACGAGGGAGCGCCGATCTTTCAAGCGGCAGATCTCGGCCTTGTCGCCGCGCTGTTCGAGGCCGTCCCCGAACTGACCAGGGCGCTTCAGCCGGCAACGGCACGGCGGACTGACGGCAAAACCCCTGCCGCGACAGTCCGCGCCCGCCTGGCGGTGGTGCCGGTCCCCGGGGCAAAGGCCTTGGACCTCTCGCGATTCCAGCGTGCAACCGCACGCTGAATCTGCTAGACTGCCAACCGAGGACGGTTCGGCCCGGCTTGTTCGCGGGCGGGGGCCGGGTTTCTCCGGCTGACGCCTCGCCCTGGTTTCGGGCCCTCCAGGAAGGGAGGATGCAGCCATGCACCGAGAAACGATTGGAAACCCGCTGAGCTGGAGCGCACAGCGGCTGGCCGGCATGGGCCGCAGCGCCGGCGCGGCGGTGGACGGGATCGGCAGCCATGAGAAGACCGTGCCCGAGGTCAGGCAGATCGGCGCGCGCGATATCCGCGCCGCGTTGCGCAAGGGCGTCGAGGACTTCGCGGCGCTGCGCACCGACGTCATCACCGCGGTGGCACTCTATCCGGTGATCGGCTTCGTCCTTGCCGCCTGGGCGTTCAACGCCGGGCAGGTGCACCTGCTCTTTCCGCTGGCGGCGGGCTTTCCGCTGGTCGGGCCGGTCGCGGCCATCGGCCTTTACGAGATGAGCCGCCGGCGCGAACGCGGCGAGGTGACGGACTGGAGCGCGGTTCTGGCCACGCTGACCGGCCGGGTGCTGGGGCCGGTGCTGGCGCTGGGCGCCCTGCTTGCGGTGATCTTCGCATTCTGGCTCATGGCCGCACATGCGATCTGGGCCGCCACCCTGGGGCCGCAGCCCTATGACAGTCTGCTGGTCTTTCTGCGGGACGCCGTGACCACCAGTCTGGGCTGGACGATGATGCTGGCCGGGTTCGGTGTCGGCTTCCTGTTCGCCGCCGTGGTGCTTTGCATCAGCCTGGTGTCATTTCCGATGCTGATCGACCGGCCGGTAGGCGTGCCGGTGGCGCTGGCGACCTCGCTTGCCGTTGCCCGCCGCAATCCGGGGACGACGGCGCTTTGGGGGCTGATCGTCGTCGTCTCGCTGGTTCTGGGGATGATCCCGCTGTTTGCCGGGCTGATCGTCGTGCTGCCCATCCTCGGCCACGCGACATGGCATCTTTATCGCAGGGCGGTAGGGTAGCTGCCCGGCCGGGCCATCGGACGGTCGCGCGGCACCAGCCATGGCAAAGCCCCTCCCCCCGACTGGGGAAGGGGCGGCGATGTCTTAGCCGAACAGCGCGACGGTCTTGCGGGCGGTCATCCACACGCCCCAGGCCAGCGGGATGCCCACCGCGGCCCAGGCCAGCAGCGCCGGCAGGTCGAAGCGGCCGCGGCCGATGCCGAAGGAACCCTCCTCGACCGGCGCGGCACCCTTGCCGCCGGCCTGCAAGGCGGCGACTTCCTCGGGCTTCATGAACCATTTCTCGTCCAGCGGCCGAACCAGCGCATTGCAGAGCAGCCCCAGCGCCAGGAACCCGGCAAGCGTGTACATCGTGTAGTCATAGACCTGGGCGCGCGGCACGCCGGCGGCGATCTGCGCCTCGCGCAGATAGTTCACCACCACCGGGCCGACGATCCCGGCCGTCGCCCAGGCGGTCAGCAGCCGGCCATGGATGGCGCCGACGAACTGCGTGCCGAACACATCCGCCAGATAGGCCGGCACCGTCGAGAACCCGCCGCCATACATCGAGATGATGATGCAGACCATCGCCACGAACAGCACCTGGTTGCCGGAATGCGCCACGCTGGGCGCCAGGATGTAAAGCGCAATGCCCAGGATGAAGAAGATGAAATAGGTGTTCTTGCGCCCGAATTTGTCCGAGGCCGAGGCCCAGCAGATCCGGCCGCCGATGTTGAACAGCGACAGAAGGCCGGCGAACCCGGCGGCGATGGCGGCGATGGCGGCCTTCTGCCCGGCATCCAGGTCGGTGAAGCCCAGCTCGGGCAGGCCCAGCAACCGGCCGGCGAAGATCTCCTGCAGCATCGGCGAGGCCATGCCGATCACCCCGATCCCGGCCGAGACGTTCAGGCACAGCACCAGCCAGATCAGCCAGAACTGCCGGGTCTTGTGGGCATCCCGCAGATGCACGTGGTGATGGGTGATCATCGCCGCCTGCTTGGCCGAGACCTTGGGCTGGAAGCCGGTGGGTTTCCAGCCGTTCGGCGGCACGCGATAGCCGAAGGCGCCGGCCAGCATGAAGACGAAATACACCGCCGCCAGCGTCAGGAAGGTCTGCCAGACGCCGATATCGGTCGGGGTCTGGAAATGGTTCATCAGCCGATCGGCCAAGGGGGCGCCGATCATCGCCCCGCCGCCGAAGCCCATGATGGCCATGCCGGTCGCCAGCCCGCGCCGGTCGGGAAACCACTTGATCAGCGTCGAAACCGGCGAGATGTAGCCAAGCCCCAGCCCGATGCCGCCGATGAAGCCCGAGCCAATCCACATCAGCCAAAGCTGATGCGTCATCACCCCCAGGCCGGCCAGCACCATGCCGCCGCACCAGCAGCAGGCCGCCACCACGCCGGCCTTGCGCGGCCCGGCCGTCTCGAGCCAGCCGCCCCAGATCGCGGCCGAGGAGCCCAGCAGCACGAAGAACAGCGTGTAGATCCAGCCCAGATCGGCCACCCGCCAGTCGCAACTGGTGGTGAACAGCGCCGTGGCGAGGCCCATCCCCTCGCAGACCACCGGCTCGGTGACGCCGATGGCGCGCGACAGCGGCAGCCAGAACACCGAGAAGCCATAGGCCATGCCGATGCACAGATGCACGGCCAATGCCGCCGGTGGGACCAGCCAGCGGTTGAAGCCGGGTTTGGCGATGGTGCGCTCTCGGGACAGCAGGCCGGCGGAAGCGCCGTCTCCTGTCCAGCTTTCCTGAAGATCCGTCATGTGTCTGTTTTCCTCCCTGGGCATGCGACCTGAGGTGCGATGCCGCCGGCTCCTCTTCCGGCGTGCGGTCGCAGTCGCGGATGCGTCATGGCCGGGGATCAGGCCAGATCAATACATTGATTTCAATGGACAATATGTCCGATCTGAATGGACAACCTGTCCGGGCGGCCGCGCGCCAGGCAGGGCCGCCATCGGGGCGGGGCGGCTCGCGCCCGATCGCGTCACAACAGCGGATCGCGTTCAACGGACAGTCTGTCCGCCGCGACAGTCAGGCTGTCGGTTGACCTTTGCCCCGGCTGCGCCCATCCGGCAAGAGAGCCGGGCGCTTGCCAAGCCCGGCGGGGCAATGCGACTGTGCTTGCCGAAGGGGAGGGGGCGATGCAGGCAGGGAGCGATCCAAGGCCCGGACCGCAAGGCGCGTTCGGCGAGGCGCTGGCCCAGACCACGATCCTGGTGGTCGAGGACGAGCCGGGCATGCGGAATTTCCTCGAGCGCATCCTGGCCCCGAAATGCCGTGCCGTGCACCTGGCCGCCAATGCTGCCGAAGCCAGCGCCCTGATGGCCGAGACCGATTTCGACCTGGTCATCCTGGACAATCTGATGGAGGGCCAGCGCGGCGTCGACTGGCTTTCCGACCAGCGGCGGCTGGGCTTCTTTCCGCCCGCCATCCTGATGACCGCCTATGCCGACATGGAAACCGCCATCCAGGCCCTGCAGGCCGGGGCCTCGGACTTCCTGCTGAAGCCGTTTCGCACCAACCAGTTGCTGAACGGCATCGGCCGCTGCCTGGAGGGCGAGAGGTTGCGGCGGGAAAACCTGGTGCTGCGCCAGGAGCTGCGCAACAGCGTCGACCAGGACCGGCTGCGCAGCGAGCTGATCGGCAGTTCTCCGGCCATCGAGGCCGTGCGGCAGGTGATCGCCCGGGTCGCCGCCACGCCCTCGTCGGTGCTGATCACCGGGGCGTCGGGCACCGGCAAGGAGGTGGCGGCGCGGATGATCCATGCCCTGTCGGACCGCGCCGGCCGCGCTTTCGTGCCGGTCAATTGCGCCGCCATCCCGCAGGACATGCTGGAGACCGAATTGTTCGGCCATATCCGCGGCGCCTTTCCCGGCGCCGAGCAGAACCGCGAGGGCCTGTTCATGTCAGCGCGCGGCGGCACGCTGTTCCTGGACGAGATCGCCGAGCTTTCAGTCGGGCTTCAGGCCAAACTTCTGCGCGCCATCGAGGATCGCCGCATCCGGCCGTTGGGGTCCGAACGCGAGATCTCGGTGGATGTGCGGCTGATCTTTGCCGCCAATGCCGATCTCGACAAGGCGGTGGCCGAGGGGCGGCTGCGGGCCGACCTGCTCTATCGCATCAACGTGCTGCACATCGCCATGCCGACGCTGGTCGAGCGCGGCCCGGATCTGTTCGATCTGGCCCATCTGTTCATGGACATCCTGTCCCGGCAGTTCGGCACGCGGCCCGTGCCGATCGGCGCCGAGGTGCGGGCGAACCTGGCCACCTATGACTGGCCCGGCAATGTGCGCGAACTGCGCAACGTGGTCGAGCGTGCGCTGATCCTGGGCCGCTTCCCGCCGCTGACCGCCCAGCTTGGCCGCCGCGACGGCCAGACCCTGGCCGAGATCGAACGGCGGGCGATTCTGGGCACGCTGGCGGCACTGGACGGCGACCGCGAGGCGGCCGCGGCGCGGCTGGGCATCTCGCGCAAGACCATCGACCGGCGGCTGGCGGACTGGAATGGCTGAGGCGGCCCGCCCCTTGCGTCATTCGGTCCGCTATCGCCTGCTCGCCATCGCGCTTTTGCCGGTCCTGGTGATCCTGCCGGTTTTCCTGGGCATCACCATGCATCAATGGTCGCTCAGGTTCGACCGGCTGCTGATCGCCAAGGTCAACAGCGACCTGACCGTCGCCCAGCAATATCTGCAAAACATCCTCGGAACCGCCGGCGAACGGATCGAGATGCTGGCGCGCTCCGAGGAATTTGCCCATAGCGCCGACCTGCCGGGGTTGCTGGACCTTTACCGGGTGCGGCTGGGGCTGGATTATCTCTATCTCGCCACCCCGGCCGGCGGGCTGGTCGCGGCCAGCCCGCGGGGGGCGCGTCCGATGCATGTGCCGGCTTCGGCCCCGGTGCGGGGCGCGCGCAACGTCCTCGAGGTCTTCGACCAGGCCGAGCTTCGTGCCATCTCGCCCGGCCTTGCCGCCCGGGCCGAGATCGCCCTGGTCTCTGCCGCTGCCCAGCCGCCGCCGCGGCAGACGGAAACCCGCGGCATGGTCGCCCAATCGGTCGTTTCGGCCAGCCATCCCGATACCGGCGCGCCGGCAATCATGGTGGGCGGCATCCTGCTGAACCGCAACCTTTCCATCATCGACCGCATCAACGAGCTGATCTATCGGCCCGACACCCTGCCGCCCGGCGCCCATGCCACGGTCTCGCTGTTTCTGGGCGACATGCGCATCTCGACCAATGTGACGGTGGCCGGCGGCGCGCGGGCGCTAGGCACGCGCGCCTCGGCCATCGTGCGCGACCGGGTGCTCGGTCAGGGCCAGATCTGGCTGGCTCGCGCGCAGGTGCTGCAGGACCGCTACATCTCGGCCTATGCGCCGGTCGAGGACAGCGCGAACCGGCGCATCGGCATGATCTATGTCGGCATCCTCGACCGCCCCTTCGCCGAGGCCAAGCGCCGCGCGGTGCTGCTGGTCCTGGCCGCGTTCCTGCTGGTGGCGCTGGTCACGGTGCCGGTGTTCCTGCGCTGGGCGGGCAGCATCTTCCGCCCGCTCGAGAAGATCGCCGAGACCTTCGCCCGGCTGCGCGGCGGCGACCTGTCCGCCCGCACCGGCGTCACCCGCGGCGCGGACGAGATCGCCGGGCTCGCCATGCTGCTGGACACGCTGCTGGCGCAGTTGCAGGACCGCGACCGTCAGCTTTGCGCCTGGAACGACGCGCTGAACCTGCGGGTCGAGGAACGCACCGCCGCCCTGCGCCAGGCGGTGCGCGAACTCGAGGCGGCCACGCATCAGCTGGTGCAATCGGAAAAGCTGGCCGCCCTGGGCGAGATCTCGGCCGGGATCGCGCATGAGATCAACAACCCGCTGGCGGTGATCCAGGGCAATCTGGACGTTCTGCGCGAGATCCTGGGCCCGGCCGCCCTGCCGGCCGAGACCGAGCTGCGGCTGATCGACGAACAGATCCACCGCATCTCGCAGATCGTGACGCGGTTGCTGGATTTCGCCCGGACGGACGAGCCCGGGGATGTCGATCCCGCAACCGATCCGGTGCAGGCGGTCGCGGAATGCGAGCCGCTGGTCCGGCACATGCTGGCGCGCGGCGCCGTCACCATGCGCCACGACCTGCGCTCGACGCAGATGGTGCGGATCGGCCGCGTCGCCCTGCAGCAGGTGCTGGTGAACCTGATCGCCAACGCCATCCACGCCATGCCCGAGGGCGGCGAGATCCGCATCGCCAGCCGCGACGAGCCTTGCGACGGCGCGCCCGGCGTGTCGCTGGAGCTTTCCGACACCGGCACCGGCATCCCGCCGGCGATCCTGGGACAGATCTTCGAGCCTTTCATCACCAGCCGCGGCCGCAAGGGCGGCACCGGGCTGGGGCTGTCGATCTGCCGCCGGCTGATCGAGCGCCAGGGTGGCAGCATCACGGTGGACAGCGACCCGACCGGCAGCCGCTTCCGCATCTGGCTGCCGGCTGGGTGATCGCGCCGCGGGCGCCGTTCACAACCCCCAGCTTGCACATTTCCGTTCGATGGTCTTGCGGGATACGCCAAGCCAGTCTGCGGCGCGCGAGCGGTTGCCGCCGGCCAGTTCCAGCGCCTGCAGGATGTGCCGGCGCTGCACCGCATCCAGCGGCTCGATGTCCTGGGGCGTGGCCGGCGCCAGCGTCTCCAGCGGGAAGCGGCCGAAGATCAGCGACCGCTCGATGAAGTTGCGAAGCTCGCGGATATTGCCCGGCCAGGCGTGGCGCAGCAGCGCCGCGCGCACCCGCGAATCGATCTGCAGCGGCTCCAGCCCCAGTTCCGCGGCAAGCCCGGCCATGAAGAACCCGGCCAGGTCGATGGTGTCGGTGCCGCGCAGCCTCAGCGGCGGCATCTCGATCTGCAGGACGTTGACCCGGAAGAACAGATCCTCGCGGAACCGGCCGGCCTCGACCTCGGCGGCAAGGGCCTTGCCGGTGGCGAAGACGAAGCGCAGGTCCAGCGCGATCTCGCGTTCCGAGCCGACGGGGCGGATGGTCTGCTTGTCGAGCACCCGCAGCAGCGCCGCCTGCGCCGGCCTCGGCAGTTCGGCGATCTCGTCGAAGAAGACGGTGCCGCCTTCGGCCGACACGAACAGACCCGACCGCCCCTGGTCCGTGCCGTGCGAAGCATGGCCGAACAGCTCCATCTCCAGCATGTCGGCGGGGATGGTCGCGCAATTGATCGCGACGAAAGGCCGGTCGGCGCGGCCCGAGAGCGAATGCAGGAAACGCGCCGCCTCTTCCTTGCCGGTGCCCGAGCCGCCCGAGATCAGCACTGGCGTCGGCAGCCCGGCCACGCGGCGCAGCCTTTCGCGCACCGCCTCGATGGCGGGCGAGTTGCCCAGAAGCTGGCTGCGCTGGCTCAGCCGCGCCCGGTCCAGCTCATGGCGCAACAGCAGGTTCTCGCGCCGCAACGAGGCCAGTTCCATGCTGCGCCGCACCGCGTTCAGCACCTGGTTGGCACGGCAGGGCTTGAACAGGAAATCCGCCGCGCCGGCCCGCATCGCCTCGATGGCGGTATCCAGGTCGGGAAAGGCGGTGATCATGATCGCCTCGAACCGCCAGCCCTGCTTGCGCTGCTGCGCCAGCCAGTCGATGCCGCGCAGTCCGGGCATCCGGTTGTCCAGCAGCACGATGTCGAAACGCTGCTGTTTCAGCAGGGCGCTGGCGCTCTCGACATCCGCCGCCTCCAGCACGCTGCGGCAATGGGGTTGCAGCGTCTTGACCAGGAAATTGCGCATCCCCGGTTCGTCGTCGACGACCAGCACGCTTGCCTGGCGCATCAGCGGGTCGGATCTGTCGGCGGCGGGCGCCGTCGCCTGGCTTTCCAATGCAACCTCCCGTTCCGTCGTTCCCTGCGGACGATTGCTTCCGTGATACAGCAAGATGTCCGCCGAAACGAGCAGGAGTCGCGGGCGCGACCGTGAAGTCACCGGCCTTCCGGCCCGCTTTGCTGTTTTTTTGCCGTGCTGGGTTCACTCGATCATGGGCAGGAGCTGGTCGAGGGACTTTTTGGCGTCGCCATAGAACATGCGGGTGTTCTCCTTGTAGAACAGCGGGTTCTCGATGCCGGAATAGCCGGTGCCCTGGCCGCGCTTGCTGACGAACACCTGTTTCGCCTTCCAGACCTCCAGCACCGGCATGCCGGCGATGGGGCTGTTCGGGTCCTCCTGCGCCGCCGGGTTCACGATGTCGTTCGAGCCGATCACGATCACCACGTCGGTATTCGGGAAATCCTCGTTGATCTCGTCCATCTCCAGCACGATGTCATAGGGCACCTTGGCCTCGGCCAGAAGCACGTTCATGTGCCCGGGCAGCCGCCCCGCCACCGGGTGGATGGCGAAGCGCACGCTCTTGCCCTGGGCGCGCAGCTTGCGGGTCAGCTCCGACACCGATTGCTGCGCCTGCGCCACCGCCATGCCATAGCCCGGCACGATGATGATCTCGTCGGCCTCGTTCAAGGCCGCCGCCACGCCGTCGGCGTCGATCGCCACCTGCTCGCCCTCGATCTCCATCGCCGGGCCGGTCTCGCCGCCGAAGCCGCCCAGGATCACGCTGACGAAGTTGCGGTTCATCGCCTTGCACATGATGTAGCTCAGGATCGCACCCGAGGAGCCGACCAGCGCGCCCACCACGATCAGCAGGTCGTTGCCCAGCGTGAAGCCGATCGCCGCCGCCGCCCAGCCGGAATAGCTGTTCAGCATCGACACCACCACCGGCATGTCGGCGCCGCCGATGCCCATGATCAGGTGATAGCCGATGAAGAAGGCCAGCAGCGTGATCAGCACCAGCCACAGCACCGGCGCCCCGGTGGTGCAGTAAAGGACGACCGCCAGCAGCGACAGAGCCGCCGCGCCGGCATTCAGCGCGTGCCCGCCGGGCAGCTTGCGGGGCTTGCCGTCGATCCTGCCGGCCAGCTTGCCGAAGGCCACGATCGAGCCGGTGAAGGTCACCGCGCCGATGAAGATCCCCAGCGCCACCTCGACCTTGAGCATGGCGATCTCGGCCGGGGTCTTGTGCGCCAGCACCGCGGCGAAGCCGTGGAACTCGGCCGCCGCGTCGGCGGCGCGGGCGCGCAGCACCCGCGAGAGCTCGAACTGGGCGTTGAAGCCGATCAGCACCGCGGCCAGGCCGACCAGGCTGTGCATGGCCGCGACCAGCTGCGGCATCTCGGTCATCTGCACCCGCTTGGCCACGACCCAGCCCACGGCGCCGCCGATGGCCAGCATGATCAGCGTCAGCCCCCAATTGCCGTAGCCCGGCCCGATCAGCGTCGCGACCACGGCCAGCGCCATGGCCGCGATGCCGTACCAGACCGCGCGCTTGGCGCTTTCCTGACCCGAGAGCCCGCCCAGGGACAGGATGAACAGCACGGCCGCGACCACATAGGCGGCGGTGGTGAATCCGTATTCCATGCGCCCTCTCCCCTTACGACTTCTGGAACATGGCGAGCATCCGGCGCGTGACCAGGAAGCCGCCGAAGATGTTGACGCCCGCCATCAGCACCGACAGCGCCGCCAGAGCCACCACCAGCCAGCCGCCCGAGCCGATCTGCAAGAGCGCGCCGACGATGATGATCGAGGAGATGGCGTTGGTGATCGCCATCAAGGGCGTGTGCAGCGAATGGCTGACGTTCCAGATCACCTGGAAGCCGACGAAGACCGCCAGCACGAAGACGATGAAATGCGACAGGAACGATGCCGGGGCGAACAGCCCGACCAGCAGCATCAGCGCCGCGCCCGCGCCAAGCAGCGTCACCTGCGACCGGGTCTGGGCGCGGAACGCGGCCGCCTCCTTCTCGCGCCGCTCCTCGGGGGTCAGCTCCTTCGGCTTCTCGCGCGGCTTCTGGGCGGCGATGGCCGCGACCTTGGGCGGCGGCGGCGGCCAGGTCACGTCGCCGTCAAAGGCGACGGTGGCGCCGCGGATCACGTCGTCCTCCATGTTCTGCACGATGACGCCGTCCTTGCCCGGCGTCAGGTCGGCCAGCATGTGGCGGATGTTGTTTCCATAAAGTTCCGAGGCTTGCGCGCCCATCCTCGACGGGAAATCGGTATAGCCGACGATCACCACGCCGTTTTCGGTGACGATGCGCTCGTCCGGGACGGTCAGGTCGCAATTGCCGCCGCGCTCGGCCGCCAGATCGACGATGACCGAGCCGGTCTTCATCGCCGCGACCATGTCGGCGGTCCACAGCTTCGGCGCGTCGCGGCCGGGGATCAGCGCCGTGGTGATGACGATGTCCATCTGCGGCGCCAGTTCGCGGAACTTCTCGAGCTGCTTTTCGCGGAACTCGGGCGAGGAGGGCGCGGCATAGCCGCCGGTGGCGGCGCCGTCCTGCACCTGGTCCTGGAAGTCCAGATAGACGAATTCGGCGCCCATGGATTCGATCTGCTCGGCCACTTCCGGGCGCACGTCGAAGGCATAGACCTGCGCGCCCAGGCTGACCGCGGCGCCGATGGCCGCCAGCCCGGCGACGCCGGCGCCGACCACCAGCACCTTGGCCGGCGGCACCTTGCCCGCCGCGGTGACCTGGCCGGTGAAGAAGCGGCCGAAATTGTTCGCCGCCTCGATCACCGCCCGGTAGCCGGCGATATTGGCCATCGAGCTGAGCGCATCCATCTTCTGCGCGCGCGAGATCCGCGGCACCATGTCCATGGCGATGGCGGTGACGCCCTGTTCGCGCGCCAGTTCCAGCAGCTCGGCGTTCTGCGCCGGCCAGAAATGGCTGATGAGCGTCTGGCCGCGCCGCATCTGCCGCAGCTCCGCCGGCTCGGGCGGCCGCACCTTGGTCACCACCTCGACCGCGCCGATCAGCGCCGCGGCGTCCGGCAGAACCGTCACCCCGGCCGCCTCATAGGCCGCATCGGAAAACCCCGCACGAACCCCCGCGCCGGCTTCCACGAACACCGAGTGCCCCAGCTTGCGCAGATGCGCCGCAGAGGACGGCGTCACAGAAACCCGGGCCTCCCCATCAAAACGCTCTCTCAATCCGCCGATCTTCACCAGGCGATCCTTTCCGTAATCCTCATGCGCCAAAACTCACCGGCCTCCGGGGAGGCCGGCGAATGTCTTTCAGAGTTCGGGATAAAGCGGGAAGCGCGCGCACAGCGCCTGGACATCGGCCTTGACCCGGGCTTCGACCGCCGCATTGCCCTCGGGGCCGTTCTCGGCCAGCCCGTCCACCACCTCGATGATCCAGCGGGCGACCTGGCGGAACTCCGGCTCGCCGAAGCCGCGCGTGGTGGCGGCCGGGCTGCCCAGCCGGATGCCCGAGGTCACCGTGGGCTTTTCCGGATCGAAGGGGATGCCGTTCTTGTTGCAGGTGATGTTCGCCCGGCCGAGCGCCTTCTCGGTCTCGTTGCCGGTCACCTTTTTCGGCCGCAGGTCGACCAGCATCACATGGGTGTCGGTGCCGCCGGTGACGATGTCCAGCCCGCCCTCGATCAGGCCCTCGGCCAGCACCTGCGCGTTCTTCACCACCGCCACGGCATAGGATTTGAACTCGGGCTGCAGCGCCTCGCCGAAGGCCACGGCCTTGCCGGCGATGACATGCATCAGCGGCCCGCCCTGGATGCCGGGGAAGATCGCCGAATTGACCTTCTTGGCGATCTCGGCGTCATTGGTCAGGATCATGCCGCCGCGCGGGCCGCGCAGGGTCTTGTGGGTGGTGGTGGTGACCACATCGGCATGGGGGAAGGGCGAGGGATGCGCGCCGCCCGCGACCAGTCCGGCGATATGGGCCATGTCGACCATCAGATAGGCCCCGACGCTGTCGGCGATCTGGCGGAACCGCCGAAAGTCGATGACCCGCGGGATGGCCGAGCCGCCGGCGACGATCAGCTTCGGCCGATGCTGCCGGGCCAGTTCCGCCACCTCGTCGAAGTCGATCAGGCAATCCTGCTGGCGCACGCCATATTGCACCGCATTGAACCATTTGCCGGACTGGTTGGGCGCCGCGCCATGGGTCAGGTGACCGCCCGAGGCCAGATTCATGCCCAGGAAGGTATCGCCGGGCTTCATCAGGGCGGTGAACACGCCCTGATTGGCCTGGCTGCCGGAATTGGGCTGCACATTGGCATATTCGCAACCGAACAGCCATTTCGCCCGCTGGATCGCCAGATCCTCGACGATGTCGACATGCTCGCAGCCGCCATAGTAACGCCTGCCCGGATAGCCCTCGGCATATTTGTTGGTCAGGACCGAGCCCTGCACCTCGAGCACCGCAGGCGAGACGATGTTCTCCGAGGCGATCAGCTCGATCTCGTCGCGCTGGCGGCCCAGCTCCATGCGGATGGCGCGACAGATATAGGGATCGCTGTCGGCCAGCGGCTTGGTGGCCATGGTGGTGTTGATCGGTTGGTGGTTCATCGTCCTCTCCCCGTTCCTTGGTTCAGCCGGTCCAGCCCAGGCCGGTGGCTATGCAGTTCATGGTCTGAAGCAGCGGCACCGACAGCTTGCCCGTCGTGCGGCCGCGCAGTTCGCGCAGCAGGTCGACCTGCAGCGCATGGATGTCGCCCATCGGGGCGCGGACCCGCTCGAAGCGTTCGCGCATCAAGGGGAAGCGCTCGGCCAGCAGCGCCTCGCCGGTCAGCCAGAGTAGGGCCTGTTCGCTGCGGCGGTATTCGGCCTGCACCGCCCCCAGGATCGCGTCGCGCACCCCGGCATCCTCGACCAGCGAGGCGTAAAGGGCGGCAATCTGCATATCCGCCTGGAACAGCGATTTCTCGACCTCGTCCACGATCAGCTGGAACAGCGCCGAGCCGCGCAGCATCCGCCGCAGCAGGTCATCGCCCGCGGCCTCGCGCACCTTGCGAAAGCTGTCGATGGCGGTGCCGAAGCCGTACCAGCCGGTGATCAGGTGGCGGTTCTGCGACCAGGCAAAGACCCAGGGGATCGCCCGCAGGTCATTGAGCGACTTCGCCCCGAAGCGGCGGGCCGGGCGCGAGCCGATCTTCAGCATCGCCAGCTCCTCGACCGGGCTTGCCTGCTGGAAATAGCTCACGAAGCCGGGCTGGCCCAGCAGGGTGGCATAGGCGGTCTGCGACATTCCCGCCAGCCCCTCGAGCGCATCGTCGAATTCGGGCGTGGCGGTGGTCCGCGCCGCTGCGGCGCTGTGCAGCAGCACCGCCGATGTCAGCCCCTCGAGCGTGTTCAGCGCCGTGCCGCGATTGGCGTATTTCGACGATACCACCTCGCCCTGTTCGGTGATCCGCATCCGGCCGGACACCGTGCCGGGCGGCTGCGCCGCGATGGCGCGTTCGGTCGGCGCGCCGCCGCGGCTGACCGAGCCGCCGCGGCCGTGGAAGAAGACCGGCCGCATCGCATAGGCGGCCAGCGCGCGCGAGATGCTGCGCTGCGCCCGCTCCAGTTCCCAGGTCGAGCTGACGAAGCCGCCGTCTTTGTTGCTGTCGGAATAGCCCAGCATCACCTCGAGCCGGTTGCCGCCCCGCGCCTTCAGGCTGCGGCGGGCCAGCGGCACCTGCAGCAGTTCGGACAGGATCGCCGGCGCGGCCCGAAGGTCGGCGATGGTCTCGAACAGCGGCACCACGCGCAGGTCCAAGGTCTCGGCGCCGAAGCCGGCATGGCGGGCCAGCAGATAAACCCCCAGCAGGTCGTCGGTCGAGCGCGTCATCGACAGGATGAAGGGGCCAAGCGCGTCGGGGTCCGCACCCTCGCGCATGTCGCGCATCAGCCGCAGCAGCGCCAGCAACTCCTGACCGGCATCGCCCAGCCGGGCGGGATCGACCTCTGGCAGGACCGGGCTGGACAGATCGGCGCGCAGCCGCTCGGACCAGGCATCCGAGCCGTAGGGCGGCGCGGGGCCGTCGTCGCCGGCCCAGATCTCGGCCAGCACCCCGGTCGTCACCGTCGAGTTCTGGCGGATGTCCAGCGTCGCGGTGCGAAAGCCGAAGGTCTGCGCCTGCCAGCGGATCGGGCGGACATGGCGATGCGCCAGATGCGCGGCGCCGATCGCCTGCAACCCGTCCTCGACCACCTTCAGGTCGGCGATGAAGTCGCCCACGAAGCGGTAGCCGCCGGTCTGGTCGCGCAGCGCCCGGATCTGGTTGCCGATGACCGTCAGCGCCTGGCGGAAGATCTCGCCTGGGTTGCGGCTGCGGCAGTCGGGCTGTTCGGCGATCAGCGCGTCCAGCGCGATGCCCTCGGCCCCCGGGACGGCCACGATGGAGGAACTGATGCTGATGCGGGCCCCGGCCTCGCGCAGCCCGTCCAGATAGCGGTCCAGGATCGCCTGCCGGCCGCGCGCCAGCGCGTCGCGGGTCGCCTGGGTCGTCACGTTCGGATTGCCGTCCCGGTCGCCGCCGATCCAGCTGTGAAAGCGGATCTCGGGCAGGGTGCCGGGGTCGAAACCGGCGGCCAGGTAGCGGTCATAGAGCAGCGGCACCGCGTCGTAGATGCTGTCGCGAAAGAATTGCAGCCCCCATTCGATCTCGTCCGACAGCCGCGGGCGTTCCAGCCGCAGCTCGCCGGTCATCCAGAGCAGGTCGATCTCGCTGCGCAGGTCGTCGGTCAGCTGCGCCCGTTCCCGGGGCGTCCAGCGTTGCGTCTCCAGCGCCACGAGGCTGCGATAGATGCGGCGATGGATCTCCAGCACGGTGACGCGCTTGGCCTCGGTCGGATGCGCGGTCAGGGTCGGTCCCACGCAGATGCCGTCCCCGGCGCCGGGCCGGACCGCGTCGCCCAGCTCGGCCTGCGCCTTGGCGAAGCTGCCGGGCACGGTCGCCGGACCCAACTCGGTCTCGGCCCGCCGCCGCTCGCGCATGGCCGCGTTCTCGTCGGCGATGCGCAGCAGCTGGAACCAGATGTTCAGCGCCTGCAGATAGGGCACCGCCGCATTGTCGCGGGGGATCGCGACCGGCGCGCCGGAATCGAGGCTGGCGGCCACCTGCGGCGCCCGGCGCAGAAGCACGTCGCGCCAATGCTGGCGCAGCATGTGCCTCAGCGTCTCGGCATAGGCATCGGCACCGCCATCCGGTCCGGGCTGAAACTCCCGCGCGCGCGCCATCAGTTCACACGGTCGCGCGGTTCGCGGCCCTCGAAGAAGGCCACCAGGTTCTCCATCACCCGGAGGCCCATGGCGTCGCGCGTCTCGCGCGTGGCAGAGCCGAGATGCGGCAGCATGACGAGGCTGTCGGCGCCCAGCAGCGCATAGGGGATGTCCGGCTCGCCCTCGAACACGTCCAGCCCGGCACCGCCGATGGTGCCGAACCACAGCGCCTGCGCCAGCGCCTGCTGGTCGATCACCTCGCCGCGGGCGGTGTTGATCAGGCAGCCGTCCGGCTTCATCAGCCCCAGCCGGCGGGCGTCGATCAGGTGGTGGTTCTCGGTCCCGCCCGGGCAATGCAGCGACACGAAATCGCAGCGCGGCAGCAATTCGTCGATGCTGTCGACCTGTTCGGCCCCGAACTCGGCCAGGATCTCGGGCGCGACGGCGGGGATGTTCTGCACCACGATCTTCATGCCGAAGCCGAAATGCGCGCGCCGGGCCATGGCCTGCCCGATGCGGCCGAAGCCGACGATGCCCAGCGTCGCGCCCGAGACCTTCTTGCCGATCATGTGGGTCGGGCGCCAGCCGGTCCATTTCCCGTTGCGCAATTCGCGCTCGCCCTCGCCGGCGCGGCGCGCGACCATCAGCAGCAGGGTCATGGCAAGGTCGGCGGTGCATTCGCTCAGCACGTCGGGCGTGTTGGTCACGGCGATCCCGCAGGCGCTGGCGGCGGTCAGGTCGATATGGCTGAAGCCGACGCCGAAATTGCCAAGGATCTTCGTGCGCGGATTCGTCAGATCGAAGATCGGGGCCGACAGCCGGTCGGTCACCGTGGGAAGCACCGCGTCGTAATCGCGGAGCGCAGCTTTCAATTGCTCGGCGTCCAGCGGCAGATCGTCCCGGCTGACGGTGAGGTCGAAGACCTCACCGAGCCGCGCTTCGATCGCCTCGGGCCACCGCCGGGTCAGAAGTACCTTGGGCTGTGCCATCTCGACCTCTCAGGCAAATTGTTTCATCGACCGGGCGATGGTCTCGCCGATCATCGAGGGATGCTCGGCGACGGTGACGCCGGCGGCGGTCAGGATCTCGACCTTCTCGCTGGCGCTTTCGCCGAAGGCCGAGATGATCGCGCCGGCATGACCCATGGTGCGGCCCTTGGGCGCGGTCAGGCCGGCGATATAGGCGACCACCGGCTTCTTCATGTGGTCGCGGATATAGCCGGCGGCATCCGCCTCTTGCGGGCCGCCGATCTCGCCGATCAGGCAGACCAGATCGGTCTGGTCGTCCTGCTCGAAGGCCATCAGGATGTCCTTGAAGGACGAGCCGTTGATCGGGTCGCCGCCGATGCCGACCGAGGTCGAGACGCCGATGCCCAGATCCTTCAGCTGCTGCGCCGCCTCGTAACCCAGCGTGCCCGAGCGGCCGACGATGCCGACATTGCCCGGCAGGTAGATATGGCCGGGCATGATCCCCAGCAGCGCCTTGCCGGGGCTGATGGTGCCGGCGCAGTTCGGCCCGGTCAGCACCATGCGGCGGTCCCTGGGATAGCGATACATGTAGCGCTTGACCCGGATCATGTCCTGGGCCGGGATGCCGTCGGTCACGCAGACGCAATAGCCGATGCCGGCATCGGCCGCCTCCATGATCGAATCCGCGGCGAAGGGCGGCGGCACGATCACCAGGCTGGCATTGGCGCCGGTCGCCGCCACCGCTTCCTTGACGGTGTCGAAGACCGGCACGCCCTCGCAGGTCTCGCCGCCCTTGCCGGGCACGACGCCGCCCACGACATTGGTGCCGTAGTCGATCATCTCCCTGGTGTGGAACCGGGCCAGGCGCCCGGTGATGCCCTGCACGATCACGCGGCTTTCATTGTCCAGATAGATGCTCATCAGATCGCCTCCGCCTTTTCCAGAATGGGTGTCTTGTCCGCCAGCGCGCTGACCGCCTTCTGCGCCGCGTCCATCAGGGATCCGGCGGCGATGACCGGCAGGCCGGATCGTTCGAGGATCCTGCGGCCCTCCTCGACATTGGTGCCGGCCAGGCGCACCACGACCGGCACCTCGACCGGGTGGGCGGTCAGGGCCTGGACCACGCCTTCGGCCACCCAGTCGCAGCGGTTGATGCCGGCGAAGATGTTGACCAGCACGGCGCGGACATTCTTGTCCGACATGACCAGCCGGAACGCCTTGGCCACCCGCTCGGGTGTGGCGCCGCCGCCGATGTCGAGGAAATTCGCCGGCTCGCCCCCGGCCAGCTTGATGGTGTCCATCGTCGCCATGGCCAGGCCGGCGCCGTTGACGATGCAGCCGATATTGCCGTCCAGACCGACATAGGACAGGCCCCGGTCGGCGGCGCGGGATTCGCGCGGGTCTTCTTGCGACTTGTCGCGCAGTTCCGAGACCTGCGGATGGCGGAACAGCGCGTTGTCGTCGAAGGTCATCTTCGCGTCCAGCGCCATGATGCGGCTGTCGCCGGTGACCACCAGCGGGTTGATTTCGACCATGGTGGCGTCGAGGTCGCGGAACGCGCGGTAGCAACCCATCAGCGTGCGCACCATCTGCTGGACCAGCGGCGCGGGGATCCCGAGCGCGAAGGCGATCTCGCGGGCCTGGAACTCGCGCAGCCCGACCGCCGGCTCGACGGCCGAGCGGACGATGGTCTCGGGTTTCTGGGCCGAGATGTCCTCGATATCCATGCCGCCCTCGGACGAGGCGACGATCATGACCCGCTGCGAGCCGCGGTCGAGGACGAAGCCCAGATAGATCTCGCGCGCGATGGGCACCGCGCCTTCGACATAGACGCGATAGATGCCCTTGCCTTCGGCCCCGGTCTGATGCGTGACCAGCTTCTGGCCGAACATGGCCTCGGTCGCCTCCATGATCTCGTGGTCGCTGTCGCAGAGCTTGACGCCCCCGGCCTTGCCGCGGCCGCCGGCATGGACCTGCGCCTTGACGATCCAGCGGTCGCCGCCCAGTTCGCGGGCCCGATAGGCCGCCTGTTCGGGGCTGTAGGCCAGGGCGCCGGGCGGAATGGCGACGCCGAAGCTCGCCAGGATTTCCTTGGCCTGGTATTCGTGAATATCCATCTGACAATCCCTTCCTGGATTAGGCGTCGGCGTGGTCGTAATGGGCGCTCAGCACCGCCCGGACCCGGGCCATGTCGATATTCGCGCCCAGATCGGCCATGGCATCGGCGAAGCGGGTGACGATCTCGGTGATCGCGGGCTGGGAAAGCTGGTTCAGGATGCCGATCCGGACCTGCACCGGCTCGGACAGCGTCGGCCAGATGCCGAAGCCCCTGGCGCGGCAGTTCTGCACCAGCTCCATCTCGCGCCCGGCCAGCGTGCCGGGCAGGTTCAGCACCACCAGCGAGGTCATGTCCGAGGTGACCTCGCACCCCATCGCCTCGACCGCCTCGCGCAGAACCTTCTCGTGGAAGGCATAGTCCCGGGCGCGTTCGGCGCGACCCATTTGCAGGATGATGCGCAGCGCCTCATGGAAGGCCGCCACCGCATAGCCGGAATGGGTGCGGTGATAGGCGCCCTTCTCGACATCCTTGCCGCCGATGATGCCCCAATGCCGCGCTTCCAGGATCGGGTGATGCACATAGCTGTGGCAGCCGTTCTCGCGCAGCTCGGCGATATAGCGGTCGCTGAAGCTGACCGGCGCATAGGTCAGCGGCAGGCACAGCACGCCCTTTTGCGGGCAGGAGGCCCAGCCGACCACGCCGGGATAGTCGTCGATCGAGAAATCCGCGATTCCCAGCGACGAGACCGCATCGACCAGCCCCAGCGCGCCGTGCCGCGCGCAGGCGTCCGAGAAGCCGCGCAGGTCGTTGACCCGGCCGGCGCCGGTTTCCCAATGCGCCATGAAGGCCCATTTCGGCTTGTGCCGGGCCAGCGCCGCCTCGATCACCTCGGCCGAGACGGATTGGCCATGCGGCACCTCGACGGTGGTGACCGAGGCGGGTTGGGGATTCAGCGGATCGGCCCGCAATTCCTCGCGGGTCGAGGCCTTCATGCGGATCGACAGCCCGTCGATGCCCGAGAAGGTGCCGTTGGTGAAGACCACCACGCCGTCGCCGGGCAGGATCGCGCTCAGCATGCAGTCGAGCCCGGAAAAGCCGGTGCCGGCGACGCCGAAGGTATGGACGTTGCAGGTGCCCCACAGCTCGCGCAGCATGATCTTGCATTCGGCCATGCCGCGCAGCACGTCGGCCTGCATATGGTCGGCCAGTCCCGACTGGCAAAAGCGTTGCAGCACCCGCGCATCGGTATTGCCCGGGCCCGGCCCCGCCGCCAGCGTCTCGGGGATCTCGAGGGGCGGGAAAATGATCGTGTCCTTCATCGCGTCAACCTTTCGGAAAGAATGTTTGCCTGGGTGTGGACCGTGCCGCGGTCCGGTGCCGCGCCCGGTGCCGAACCCGGTGTGGACGGGGGCGGGGGCAGGGGGGTGTTCACGGTTTCCTCCTTTTGTTCAGGCGCCGAGCAGCAGGATCTGCACATCGGCGACATTGGTTCCGGTTCCGCCGGTGACCAGCAGGTCGCCCGCGGCCTTCAGCGCCGCGTGGCTGTCGTTGTTGGCCAGCAGCGCCGCGCCGTCGCAGCCGGCGGCGCGGATGCGCTGCGCGGTTCCGGCGTCCACGATGCCGCCGGCGGCTTCGGTCGGGCCGTCGCGGCCATCGGTACCGCCGCTGAGGAACACCCAGTCCCGGCCAAGCGCCGGCATTGCCAGCGCCACGCGCAGCGCCAGTTCCTGGTTGCGCCCGCCCGATCCGGTTCCGACGACGTTCACCACCGTCTCGCCGCCGAAGATCAGGCAGGCCGGCCGGTCGCCCGGCGCGTCCTGCGCCGCCGCGACGATGCGCGCCGCGGCTTCGGCCACCTCGCCCACCAGGGCGTCGCACAGGATCGTCGGGTTCAGCTCTGCCGCCGCCGCGGCAATCGCTTCAAGGCTCTTGCGGTTCGAGCCGATCAGGTGGTTCCGCGCCTCGGCCGGGGCCGCCGCGGGAGCGGCCGCCTTGCCGCGGCCCAGATGCGCGCGGACCTCCTCGGGCAGCAGCAGCCACAGGCCCCGCGCCTCGATCAGCGACCGGGCCTCCTCGACGCTGCCGATCGGCGCCACCGTCGGCCCCGAGGCCACCACCGCCAGATCGTCGCCGATCACGTCCGACAGGATATAGGCCGTCACCGGCGCCGGGGCGGCGAAATGCAGCATGCCCCCGCCCTTCAGCCGCGACAGCTGCTGGCGAATCAGGTTGGCGGCGCGGATGTCGAAGCCGCGCTCCAACAGCAGCCGGCCGACCGCGATCTCGTCCGCCAGGGTCAGGTCTCCGACCGGCGCCGGCAGCATGGCGGAACCGCCGCCGGAGATCAGCGCGATCACCCGGTCCTGCGCACCGGACGCGCCCAGCAGGGCGATCACCGCCTGGGCCGCCGCGGCGCCGTCCCGATCCGGGACCGGGTGGCCGGCGGTCATGACCGTTGCGCCGGGCAGGTCGCGCCGGTTTTCGCGATTGGTCACCACCAGCGCCTGCACCGGCACCGGACCCAGCGCGTCCAGCATGGCCTCGGCCATCGCGGTCGCGGCCTTGCCGACCGCGACAAGGATGTAGCGGCCGTCCGCGCCCAGGTCCGGCACCGGATGCTTCCGCAGCGCGGCGCGCAGGGCCTGCGCCGGGTCGGCGGCGGCGCAGGCCGCCCGGAACAGCGTCTCGGCCCGGGATCTGAGCGCGACGGACATCATGCGGCGCCGGCGATCTGCCGGGCCTTTTCGACCAGCACCTCGGCCTGGCGGATCGAGGCATAGTCGATCAGCCGGCCGTCCAGCGACACCGCGCCCTTGCCCTCGGCCTCGGCCTCGGCCATCGCCGTCAGGATGCGCTGCGCCTTGGTCACCTCGGCGTCCGAGGGGCTCATCACCGCATTGGCCAGCGCGATCTGGCTGGGATGGATGGCCCATTTCCCCTCGCAGCCCAGCACCGCGGCGCGATAGGCGGCTGCCAGATAGCCGTCCTTGTCGCTGAAATCGCCGAAGGGCCCGTCGATCGGCCGCAAGCCGTTCGCCCGTGCGGCGACCACCATCTTCGCGAGGGCATAATGCCACATGTCGCCCCAGTGGCGCTGCCGGCCGCCATTCTCGTCGGGATCGGTCAGCACGGCGTAATCGGGATTCACGCCGCCGATGATCGTGGTCCGCGCCCGGGTCGAGGCGGCATAGTCGGCGACGCCGAAATGCAGGCTTTCATTGCGTTTCGAGGCGGCGGCGATGGCGCTGACATTTTGCATCCCCAGCGCCGTCTCGATGATATGCTCGAAGCCGATGCGCTTCTTCAGGCCCTTGGCGTCCTCGATCTGGGTGACCAGCATGTCCACGGCATAGACATCGGCGGCGGTGCCGACCTTGGGGATCATGATCAGGTCCAGCCGCTCGCCGGCCTGTTCGACCACGTCCACGACGTCGCGATACATGTAATGCGTATCCAGGCCGTTGATGCGCACCGACATGGTCTTGCTGCCCCAGTCGATCTCGTTCAGGGCCTTGATGATGTTCTTGCGGGCCTCGGCCTTTTCATCCGGGGCGACCGCGTCCTCGAGATCCAGGAAGATGACGTCGGCCTCGGATTCGGCGGCCTTCTGGAACATCTGCGGGGCGCTGCCGGGCACGGCAAGCTCGCTTCGGTTCAGTCGCGCGGGGGCCTGTTCGATGACGTGAAAGCTCATATCGGGTTCCTTCTTCCTTCGGTTCCAGTTCGCCGCCCCCGTCAGGAGGTCAGCCCTTGCGGTTCGGGCAGGCCATGCGCCCGCGAACAGGCGGTGACGGTATTGGCCAGCAGGCAGGCGATGGTCATCGGCCCCACGCCGCCCGGCACCGGGGTGACGGCGCCTGCGACCGCCGCGGCGCTGTCGAAATCCACGTCGCCGACCAGCCGGGTCTTGCCCTCGTCCCGGGGATGCGGGATGCGGTTGATGCCGACGTCGATCACCGTCGCGCCCGGTTTGACCCAGTCGCCGGGGATCATCTCGGGCCGGCCGACCGCCGCGACCAGGATGTCGGCGTTGCGGCAGATCTCGGCCAGGTTCCGGGTCCGGCTGTGGGCGATGGTCACCGTGCAGCTGTCGCCCAGCAAAAGCTGCGCCATCGGCTTGCCGACGATGTTCGAGCGGCCGACGATGACCGCGTTCAGGCCCGAGAGCGAGCCGTGATGCTCGCGCAGCATCAGCAGGCAGCCCAAGGGCGTGCAGGGCACCATGCTTGTCTGCCCGGTCCCCAGCAGCCCGACATTCGAGATGTGGAACCCGTCCACGTCCTTTGCCGGGTCGATGGCGTTGATGACCACGTCCGGGTCCAGATGCGGCGGCAGCGGCAGCTGCACCAGGATGCCATGCACCGCCGGGTCGGCGTTCAGCCGGGCGATCAGCGCCAGCAGCTCCGGCTCTGGTGTGTGCGCATCCAGCTTGTGCTCATAGGAGTTCATTCCGGCTTCCAGCGTCGCCTTGCCCTTGGAGCGGACATAGACCTCGCTGGCGGGATCCTCGCCCACCAGCACGACCGCCAGTCCCGGGGTGATGCCGGCTTCCGCCTTCAGCCGTTCCACGGTCCCGGCCACCCGGTCCCGGACCGTCGCCGCAAAGGCCTTGCCGTCGATGATCTTGGCATTCATTGTCTTGGCTTCCTGATAATGCGCCCGGTCCCGGGGCAGCCATGGGCCGCCGCCGCCGCAGCGTCGTTGGGTCCTTGGGTCGCTTGGCTGGCGACGGGCCGGGCGGTCAGAACAGACCTTCGACCTCGCGCGCCCGGTTCAGCCCGATCACCTCGGCGGCAGGCTGCCGGGGCAGACCGGGCATGGTCATGATCTCGCCGCAGATGGCGACGATGAAGCCGGCGCCGGCGGCCAGCCGCACCTCGCGGATCGGCACGGAATGACCCTCGGGTGCGCCGCGCCGATTGGGATCGGTGGTGAAGCTGTATTGGGTCTTGGCCATGCAGATCGGCAGGTGGCCGTAGCCCTGGGCTTCCCATTCCTTAAGCTGGTTGCGGATCGCGGTGTCGGCCAGCACCTCGTCGGCATGGTAGATCCGCTTGGCGATGGTCTCGATCTTGGCGAACAGCGGCAGCTCGTCGGGATAGAGCGGGGCGAATTCCGCGCCGCCCGCCTCGGCGATCTGCACGACCTTCCGCGCCAGCTCGACCGCGCCTTCCGAGCCGTCCGCCCAGTGCCTGCACAGGATCGCCTCGACCCCGCGCGTCTTGGCATAGTCCTGCAGCGCCCGGATCTCGGCCTCGGTATCGCCCGAGAAGTGGTTGACCGCGACGACCACCGGCACGCCGAAGGACTTCATGTTGACGATGTGGCGTCCCAGATTGGCGCAACCCTTGCGCAGCGCCTCGACATTCTCGGCCGCCAGATCCGCCTTGGCGACGCCGCCGTTCATCTTCAGCGCGCGGACCGTGGCGACGATCACCGCCACGTCCGGCTGCAGCCCGGCCTTGCGGCATTTGATGTCGAAGAACTTCTCGGCCCCCAGATCGGCGCCGAAGCCGGCCTCGGTCACCACGTAATCGGCCAGTTTCAGCGCCGTGGTGGTAGCGATCACCGAATTGCAGCCATGGGCGATATTGGCGAAGGGCCCGCCATGCACGAAGGCCGGGTTGTTCTCCAGCGTCTGCACCAGGTTGGGCTGCATCGCGTCCTTCAGCAGCACGGTCATCGCGCCGTCCGCCTTGATGTCGCGGCAATAGACCGGCGTCCTGTCGCGGCGATAGGCGACGATCATGTCGCCCAGCCGCTGTCCCAGATCGTCGAGATCGGTCGCCAGGCACAGGATCGCCATCACCTCGGAGGCGACGGTGATGTCGAAGCCGGTCTCGCGCGGGAAACCGTTGGTCACGCCGCCCAGCGAGCAGGTGATCTGGCGCAGGGCGCGATCGTTCATGTCCAGCACGCGGCGCCAGACCACGCGGCGCAGGTCGATCTGCTGTTCGTTCCCCCAATAGATGTGGTTGTCGATCATCGCCGACAGCAGGTTGTGGGCGCTGGTGATGGCGTGGAAATCGCCGGTGAAGTGCAGGTTCATGTCCTCCATCGGGATCACCTGCGCATGGCCGCCGCCCGCCGCGCCGCCCTTCATGCCGAAATTCGGCCCCAGGCTGGCCTCGCGGATGCAGAGGGTGGCGCGCTTGCCGATGCGGTTCAGCGCGTCGCCCAAGCCGACGGTGGTGGTGGTCTTGCCCTCGCCGGCCGGGGTCGGGTTGATGGCGGTGACCAGGATCAGCCTGCCCGAGGGCCGGTCCCGCAGCCGGTCGATGAACTGCTGGCTGATCTTGGCCTTGTCGTGGCCGTAGGGCAGCAGGTCCTCGATCGCGATGCCGAGCTTTGCCGCCACGTCCCGGATCGGCAGCTTGGCCGCCCCCGAGGCGATTTCCGAGTCGCTCTTCTGTGTCATGATGATGTTCTTGGTGCTGAAGGTTGTGCCGAAACGATCATCCGCAAGCCGGCTTCGCGCGCCGGCTCGAGCGGTTCCCGTCAGATTTCGGAGGTTCTTGCGCGGTCCGGGGTGCGGGACGGCAGAAGCCGCTGCACGCCTTTGGCCGCGCCGCGGTTCAAAGCCCTGGATAGGGCGGGAACGGCTGTCGCCGCTCGGTGCCGCGGACCGTGTCCTGCTGCGCGCCCGGTGCCGCCGGTTGCGGCCTTTCCGGCATCCTGGAATGATGCATCGTTTCCTCCCTCACCTGACTGCCGGTGCCCGCGTTCAGCGGTCCCGACGACACCCCCCAGATACAGAAACGACATATTGCGCCCGGCTGTCAATTATTTATTGTTTTATATCAATATCTTGACTGGACATATTGTCCGCTGGGCGGCCCGGATCGGTCAAGGTTCCGGACATCCTGGCCATCGGACAGGCGGTACGGGCGGCAAAATTGAGACATTCTGTCCGGATCGGCGCTTTTTCCGGCGGCCTGGCGGACGCGCCATTTCGTCCCGGGGAAAGGCGCCTGGCGCGGCCTGAGCGGGCGAATCAGCCGAGCCGTCCAAGGCACGCACCCCGGGAAGCCGCAGGCCCGGCGGTCCGGAAAACAAAATGCCGGACCCGTAGGCCCGGCTATTTACGACTCGCTAACGCAGCACCAATTGATTGACTCATCAATTAACACAATGCCCGCCGCGATGCGAGTTGCCCTTTTTGGCAGACCGCCCGTCGCCGGGCGGTCCCAGGGCCATGCCGGGACGGATCAGGACCGTTCGCTGGCTTTCCATTCCTCCCAGCCGGGCTGGCCTTTCATGAAGGTCTCGATCTGCTGGCGGTTGGCTTCGAGCCGCGGATCGTGCCGCAGGTAGAAGCGGGTCTCGCGCGCGATCAGGCCCGACAGGATCAGCAGGCCGATCAGGTTGGGAATCGCCATCAGCCCGTTCATCACGTCCGAGAAGCTCCAGACCACGTTCAGCTGCACGGTGCAGCCCAGCAGCACCACCAGCGAGAACAGGATGCGGAAGGGCATGACGCCGCGATGGCCGACCAGACGCTCAAGATTGCGCTCGCCATAATAGGCCCAGCCCAGGATGGTCGAATAGGCGAAAAGCACCAGGCCGATGGTGACGATCCAATGCCCCCATTGCCCCGGCAAGCCGTGGGTGAAGGCCTGTCCGGTCATGATCGAGGGCGAGATCTGCAGCCCGGTCTGCGGGTCGATCTCGTTCCAGACCCCGGTGGTGATGATGACGAGGCCGGTGCAGGACACCACGATGATGGTGTCGATGAAGGTCTGGGTCATCGAGACCAGCCCCTGCCGCACCGGATGCGTGGTCTGCGCCGAAGCCGCCGCGATCGCCGCCGAGCCCATGCCGGATTCGTTCGAGAAGATGCCGCGCGCCACGCCGAACTGCACCGCGATCATGATCGTCGAGCCCAGGAAGCCGCCGGTCGCCGCCGTGCCGGTGAAGGCCTGCGAAAAGATCTCGCCCAGGGCGTCGGGCAGCGACTGGACATTGGCCAGCAGGATGTAGAGCGCGCCCAGCACGTAGAACAGGATCATCGCCGGCACCAGGCCCGCCGTCACCTTGCCGATGGACTTGATGCCGCCGACCAGCACCACCAGCGTCAGGCCGGCCAGCGCCGCCCCGGTGATCCAGGTCGGGATCATGAAGCTGCGTTCCAGGTTCGAGGCGATGGAATTGCCCTGGGTCATGTTGCCGATGCCGAAGCAGGCGCAGACCGCGAAAATCGCGAAACACAGCGCCAGCACCTTTCCAAGGGCGTTCGGGATGCCGCGTTCGAGGTAATATTGCGGGCCGCCGTTCTTCTCGCCGACCTCGTCGGTGGTGCGGAAGCGCACGCCCAGGAAGGCCTCGGCATATTTCGACGCCATGCCCAGGATCGCGGTGATCCACATCCAGAACAGCGCTCCCGGCCCCCCGGTGGCGATGGCCGTTGCCACGCCGACGATGTTGCCGGTGCCGACGGTGGCAGCCATGGCGGTGGTCAGCGCCTGGAATTGCGAGATGTCGCCCTCGGCATCGTCATCCTTGCGCTTCAGCAGGCCAAGCCGCAGCGCCGCGCCCAGCCGGACAAGCTGGATGCCCTGCAGCCGAATGGTCAGGTAAAGCCCGGTTCCCAGCAACAGCGGGATCAGAAGATACGGCCCCCAGACGACACCGCCGATCGTTCCCAAGACCTCTTCTATCTTGTCGAGTCCCATCATTCCGTCTTTCGTTATTGCAATGCTCCCAAACGGCGGCCTTGGGCACGGAATGTCAAGTTCTGCGGTCCGGCGGCCTGCGTCGATTGGTCACGCAAGACGCCGGGCGCGGGCCAGATCGACCTTGCCGGCCGGACGCGCTATCCTGTACCGGCCGGCTGTCGCCTCCAAAGGAAATGCAAGACGTGACCATTCCCACCCGCCGCCCGACCGGCGCTTCGGCCGAGCCCGTCGTCGGCTCGACGGTGCAATATGTCATCGACACGCTGGCCATGCGCATCGTGGCGCAGGAATACGGCACGGACGAGCGCCTGCCCTCCGAGCGGCAGCTGGCGCAGGATCTGGGGGTGGCGCGCAACACGGTGCGCGAGGCGCTGGACCAGCTCGAGGCGCGGGGGATGATCCGGCGCCGCGCCGGGTCGGGCTCGTTCGTCACCTATGATGCCGGCGGCAGCAGCGAATCGCTGAGCCCGGTCGCGGCGGAAACCGGGCCGCTGCACCTGCAGGTGGTGCGCAGCATCCTTGAACCCGAGATGGTGCGACTGGCGATCATCAACATGTCGCCGCGCCGGATCGAGGCGCTGGGCGAGACCCTGTCGCAGATGGAGGCGGTGCAGACCGATGCCAACGCCTTCGTGCGGCTGGAGGAGGAGTTCCACCGCCAGATCGCCAGCGGCACCGACAATCCCCTGCTGATCGCCTGCTACAACCTGGTCATCGACGCCCGCCGGCAGGCCTTCCGCGCCGCGATGTATCGCCGGCATCTGACGCCCAACCGCATCGCCATCTATCAGCGCAGCTACAATGCCCTGTTCAATGCCATCGCCGCCCGTGACATCGAGGAGGCGACCGAGTTCATGAAACTCGCGCTCATCGAGGACCAGCGGCTTCTGTTGCAGGAGGATTGAGCTCCACTGCCGGATCGAGGCGCTGGTGCCACATCTGCCCGAGCTGTTCGAGATGATGGCGCAGCAGCGGGGCGTGGCGCTCCAGCCAGTTCAGCACCGAGCCGAATTCGATGATCCGCGCCCGGCCGTCGCGGATGCCGACCACCGGCCAGTCGCCGACCAGCGCATTGTCGATGCCGAACAGCGCGCTGCCCCACCAGCGCGCGGTGCCGAAGACATGCGGCATCTGCTGGTGGCGCTTCATCGCCGCCAGCACGGTGATCGGCGCCACCGTGTCGGCGCTTTCCACCGCGTTCTGCCACAGGTCCAGGATCGAGGCGTATTCCCAGCTCACCGCGCTCCACTCGCCGGGGAAGCGGGCGTTGTAGGCGTCGAAGAACGCCTTGGGGCGGCGAAAGAAGAAGGCCTTGTCGGCCAGCAGCGGGTCGTCGAAATCCGGAAACTGGAAGACATAGCGCGACATGAACTCGGCCGAGGTGGCGGCGATCAGCCGGGGATAGTCGTCGCCGGTGCAGGCCAGGATCGGGCCGCGCCAGCCCAGTTCGTGCGCCGCCTCGGTCAGGGCGCGGGTCATCGGCCTGTTCGGGGCGGAATCCCGGTCGGGCGAGGCCGTGGCGCTGACCGCCGCCGCCCCCGGCTGGCTGATCGCCGCCGCGCCGGGCGGGATCATGGATTTCGAGGCGCAGGACACCGCGACGCCGCTGACCCTGCGCATCACCCGCGCTGATCCGCGCCGCAAGGGCCAGTTCGCCCTGCCGGTGCCGCTGGCCGATCCGCTCTTGGACCTGCGGGTGAAATCCGCCACTGCCGAGGCCTATACCGTCAAGGCAGGGGATTTCATCCAGATCATCGACGTGGACGGCCGGCAATGCACGGATTTCCAGTGCTTCGATGCGCGCAAGCTGGACCGCGGCATCGTCCAGCCGCTGGACGTGACCACGACCCGCACCATCCAGGGCCATGCCTATCCGATGCCGGGCCTGCACGCGAAATATTACGACCACGACCTGACGCCGCTGGTCGAGGTGGTGCAGGACACCTGCGGGCGCCACGATGCCTTCGCCCTGGCCTGCTCGGCGAAGTATTACGACGATATCGGCTATCCCGGCCACGCCAACTGCACGGACAATTTCAACGCCGCGCTGGCCTCTTATGGGGTCGATGGCCGCGCCGGCTGGATGGCGGCGAACTTCTTCTTCAACACCGGCATCGACGCCCATGGCGTGATGTATGCCGATGAGCCCTGGTCGCGCCCCGGCGACTATGTGCTGCTGCGGGCGCTGACCGATCTGGTCTGCGTCTCCTCGGCCTGTCCCGACGACACCACCGCCGCCAATGGCTGGCACCTGACCGATATTCACGTCCGCAGCTATGGCGCGCAGGAGCGGTTCAGCCGCGCGACCGCCTGGCGCGCCACCCCCGACGCGGAGCCGACCATGACCCGTGAGACCGCCTTCCACAAGAATTTCGCCGCCCTGACCCGCGACTTCGTCGAATATCGGGGCTTCTGGTTGCCGAATTCCTTCCCCGAATGCGACCCGGTCGAAAGCTATTGGGCCTGCCGCGAAGGCGTGGTGGTGATGGACCTGTCCGCCCTGCGCAAGTTCGAGGTGACCGGCCCCGACGCCGAGGCGCTGATGAACTGGGTGCTGACCCGCGACGTGGCCAAGCTGGGCCACGGCCAGGTGGTCTATTCGGCGATGTGCTATCCGCATGGCGGCATGATCGACGACGGCACGCTGTTCCGGCTGGGCGACCAGAACTTCCGCTGGATCGGCGGCAGCGACGAGGGCGGGGTCTGGATGCGCGAGCAGGCCGAGAAGCTGGGTCTGAACGTGATGATCCGCTCCTCGACCGACCAGATGCACAACCTGGCGGTGCAGGGACCGAAATCGCGCGAGCTGATGGCCGAGATCATCTGGACGCCGCCGCATCAGCCCGCCGTGGCCGATCTGGGCTGGTTCCGCTTCACCGTCGGCCGCATCGGCGGCGAACGCGGCGTGCCGGTGGTGGTGTCGCGCACCGGCTACACCGGCGAGCTGGGCTACGAGATCTTCTGCCATCCCAAACATGGCGATGTGGTCTTCGAGGCGGTCTGGAACGCCGGCCAGCCGCGCGGCATCAAGCCGATGGGCCTTGCCGGGCTGGACCTGGTGCGCATCGAGTCCGGGCTGGTCTTTGCCGGCTACGATTTCAGCGATCAGACCGACCCGTTCGAGGCGGGCGTGGGCTTCACGGTGCCGCTCAAGTCCAAGAACGCCGATTTCGTCGGCCGCGAGGCGCTGATCCGGCGCAAGGAGCATCCCACCCGGAAATTCGTCGGGCTGGAGATCGACGGCCAGGACGCGGTGGGCCATGGCGATTGCATCCGCATCGGCCGGGCGCAGGTCGGCGAGATCTGCTCGGCGATGCATTCGCCGCGCAGCAACCAGCGGATCGCGCTGGCGCGGATCGACATCGCCCATGCCGAACCCGGCACCGAGGTCGAGGTCGGGCGGCTGGACGGGCATATCAAGCGCATCGCCGCGAAGGTCGTGGCATTCCCGCATTACGACCCGAAGAAGGAACGCCCCCGCGCCTGAGGCGCGGGCCGGCAGCCGAAAACGCAGCCAGGAGAAGGCGCCGGAATCCCCCGGCGGAACAGCAAGAACAACGGAACATCACCGCCCCTTCCACAACCGACAGGGATCTGACAGGTGGAACAGGATCTTGCGACCAAAACCGGACGGCAACCAGGGGCGGGCGCCCGTGGGATCGCGCTTGCGCCGATCCTGGGCGATCAAGCCGCCCCGCGCCGCACCCGTCTTCTGCCTTGCGGGACGGAGGGCTCGCATCGGAAAGCCGCTTGCCGTATCCATCAGACCGGCAAACAGGCATTGGGCGCGCGATTGCGCGCCCTTTTGCTGTCTTTGAAGCAGTTCCGGGGGCGAGCGCCAGCCCCTGTCTCGCATGCAAGGGCATCGCCGACCACCGCCCGGCCGTCCCGGATCGGTCGGCGGAACCTGCCCCGCCGGTTCGGGGCGCGAACCGGGGCGGCGCAAGCCCTGCATCCGATCCACGCCATTCCTTGATGCGTTCCTTCGCGCTGCGCCGGCCGGTCGAGGCCGCCGGAAAGCCGAAGCCGTCGCTCCATCAGC
This sequence comes from Paracoccus sp. TOH, assembly GCF_030388245.1. Taxonomy (NCBI): domain Bacteria; kingdom Pseudomonadati; phylum Pseudomonadota; class Alphaproteobacteria; order Rhodobacterales; family Paracoccaceae; genus Paracoccus; species Paracoccus sp. TOH. The sequence goes on along the minus strand of NZ_CP098360.1, from coordinate 159,128 downwards.
CATTGCAAGATCCATTTCAGACAAGGGCCTTCTCACCTCTCCGACCGACAGGACATTTCCGCCTGTCATGACGCGCGACCAGCGCCGCAAGGCGTTTTCCGGGCCGAAAAGTCCCGGAGCAGTGACAAAAACAGGGAGAACGACAATGGAACCAACGACGACCATGCTTTATCCGGATCAGGTGACGCTCAGTTCGCTGGTGCAGAACCTGATCTATGGCTCGGGCACCGCGGGGGCGATCCTCGTGGTGGTGGGGCTGCTGATGATCGACGCAGGCACCACCCGCAACGGCAGCCTGTTCAACTCGACGATCGAAAAGACCATCGGCTTTTTCCTGGGCTTCGCCGCCTATTTCGTCATCGGCTTCGGCTTCTGGGCCGGGCAATATTACGTCATGGGCGGCGCGAGCCTGGCGGATTCGCTCAAGGACTGGTGGCTGGGTGGTGCGCTGGCCAATGGCGTGGCGCAGCATGTCGATCCGGCGGTGTTCCCGGGGCTGAACACCTTCCAGATCTTCGTGTTCTTCCTGGCCTGCTTTTCCGGCATCATCAACGTGCTGCTGCATTTCGCCGTGTCCGAGCGGATGAAGCCGCTGGCCTATTACATCACCTCGGTCGTGGCGTCGGTGGTGTCCTCGGCGCTCAGCTTCGCGGTCTGGGGCTCGGTCGGGCCGCTGACCAATGCCGGCTTCCACGACTTCTTCGGCGTCGGCTTCGTCTATCTGTTTCCGGCCGGCATGGCGCTGGTGCTGGTGCCGATGCTGGGCCGGCGGCCCGGCATGTTCGAGCCGCATCCCAAGGTGAACTCCTATGACGCGCCCAGCATCGGCCTGGCCGCGACCGGGCTGATGACGATCTTTTCCGGCCTGCCGCTGGTGATCCTGTCCTGCCTGTTTTTCTTCGAGCCGCAGGCGCTGGCGGTCAGCGTCACCATGGCCGATACCAGCGTGGGCATCGTCTTCAACAATTACGGCCTGGCCTGGGCGGGCGGCGCGGTCACCGGCGCGATCATCGGCTACCGCAAGCGCTCTTACGCCTATCTGCTGCTGGGGCCGCTGTCCGGCTATGTGGCCGGTGCGCCGGGCTTCGACGTCTATGCGCCCTGGCAGACCTTCCTGGTCGGCCTGACGGCGCCGGTGATCGCCTGGCTCGTCTACGAGTTCACGCAAAAGCGCGGCATCGACGAGCACAAGCTGTTTCCGCTGTTCCTGGGCGCCGGCGTCTACGGGCTGATCATGGTCGGGCTGATCAAGGCCGGCACCCCGCATGGCGGCTATTTCGGCATCGAGGAGGGGCCCTATGCCTTCCAGCACAACCGGATCGGCGTGACCATGCAGGTGGTCGGTGCCCTGGTCTGCGTCGGCGCCGGCATGCTGACCGCGGCGGTCCTGACCTTCATCCTGAAGCAGACGGTGGGCCTGCGCGTGGACGAGGAGGACCAGGCGACCGGCCTCGACGAGATCTATTGGGGGATGAAGCCCAATCCGGCCTCGCTGCCGGACCGGCCGATCTGAACCCCGGCAAAAGAGCAGGCCCCGGCATAGCGCCGGGGCCTTTTCAGTTCTGCAGCGGTCGCAAGGCGCGGATGGCGCGCCGCCGCGGCGGCATCGCCCCGTCTAGCGGACGCGGATGGCGAAGGCCTTGCGTACGGTTTCCTCGGTCTTCCAGATGCCGTCGAAGCCGGCCTCGATGACGAAGGTGTCGCCGGCTCCGAAGCTGCGCGGCTCTTGGCCGTTGTCGGTCAGCGTCACCTTGCCCTCGAAGATCCGGATGTACTCGTCCACGTCGTAGCGCACGCGATAGCTGCCGGGCGTGGCTTCCCAATAGCCGGTCAGGAACTTGCCGTCCTCGGACTGGTTCTCGATCCATGTCTTCATGCTGGGCGAGCCCTCGACGGGATGCCACCAGTCCAGATCCTCGGTGATCGGTTGGACCGAGGGGGTCTGGTAGGTACCGAATTTCTTGATCGCCATGAACGTCTCCTCTTTGTTGATGGGATGTGGTAATGGGGCGGACGGACGCACCGCGTCAGTCCATGTTGCGGCTGCTTTCGGCGGCGGTGGTGAAATGCCGCATCAGCACCGTCGCCAGCTCGGCCTCGATACCCCGCCTGTCGACGGCCTTGGCCATGCATTGCAGCCACAGGTCGCGCATCTGCGGGCCGATGGGAACATGGGCGTGGATTTCTTTCAGCCGCGCGTGACGGTGTTTCATGACGTAATATTGTGGCCCGCCGAAGAAGCCGCACAGGTAGTTGAACTGTTCCTCGCGCGAATGCGCGACGCCGGCGCCCTGCAGATGCAGCAGATGCAGCTCTTTCGCGTCCTCGTCCTGTTCGACGATGTCGTAGAATTCCTTGACGAGGGCGCGGATGCCCTCGTCCCCTCCCAGCTGCTCGTAAATCGACTGTTTTCGTTGCGCAGCAAAATACATGGCGTGCCTCCTCGGAAACTTCTCCCAGACTAGCAGGAAATAAATTATTCTCTCAAGAAAAATTATCCCCTGACGACCGGGCTGGCGCTGCCGCGGGACAACCCGCCGGGAACCGCGGCCGGGGGCGGCGGCGTTCGGGGCGGCATGGCCGACGCGGCGGCAAACCGCATGGAGCTTCCACGCCATGCGAGCTATCATATAGGCTTTGCTGTGAAAATCCGCCAAGCTGTTTGATCGGAACAACAAAGGAATGACGTGAAATGGTAAGCCAGACGGCAAAGATAGATGGCTCGCTGACGCAGAATCCCCATGCGATTCGCGACAGCCGCGAGAAGAATCTTGAGGTTGCCATCGGCCGGCAAGTGCGGGAATTGCGCAAGCGGCAACGGATGACCGGCTCGAAACTGGCCAGCCAGGCCGGCCTGTCGGTCGGCATGCTGTCGAAGATCGAGAATGGGGTGATCTCGCCTTCGTTGACCACGCTGCAGACCCTGGCCGATGCGTTGCGCGTGCCGCTGATCCAGCTTTTCTCGGGCTATGAGGAACCGCGCGGCGCCATGCATGTCAAGTCCGGCACCGCCGTCGAGGTCGAGCGCGCCGGCACCCGTGCCGGCCACCAGTATCATCTGCTGGGCCATATCGGCTCGAACAACAGCGGCGTGGTGGTCGAACCCTATCTGATCGTGCTCAGCACCGAAAGCGACCACTTCCCCACCTTCCAGCATGAAGGGATCGAGCTGCTCTACATGCTCGAGGGCAGAATCGGTTATCGCCATGGCGAGCAGATCTATGATCTGGAGCCCGGCGACAGCCTGATTTTCGACGCCGACGCCCCGCATGGGCCCGAAGTTCTGCGCGATCTTCCGGCCCGCTACCTGTCGGTGATATGCTATCCCCAGTCAAAGTAAATTCCTGAGAAGAAACACCATTTTCTGACGCCTTCGACTTGCTTCCCGCCCGCATAATTTTCTGTCGGGTAAAAAAAATATCTTGCTAGGCAATGATTTTTACTCTTAGCTGATCCGTGACGGCTTCAACGCCAGCTGAACGGAGGTTGCTAATGTGTGGCATCGTTGGCCTGTTCCTGAAAAAAGATGATCTGCGGCCCCGCTTGGGGGACCTGCTGACCGACATGTTGATTTCCATGACGGATCGCGGGCCCGACAGCGCGGGGATCGCGATCTATGGGGACGAGTCTCAGGGACTCAAGATGACGATCCAGTCCGATACGCCCGACGAGGCGTTCAAGGGGCTCGAGGACAATCTGAACGCGCTGCTGGGTGCGCCGGTGCGGATGCGGGTGGTCGACACCCATGCCGTGCTGAGCCTGCCCGAAGGCTCCGAGGCCGAGGTGCGGGCCTATATGTCCGAAAAGGGCATCCGCGTCATGGGCGCCGGCCAGTCGATGGAGATCTTCAAGGAGGTCGGCCTGCCGAAGGACGTGGCCTCGCGCTTCGGCATCCGGCAGATGGCCGGCAGCCACGGCATCGGCCATACCCGGATGGCGACCGAAAGCGCCGTGACCACGCTGGGCGCGCATCCGTTCTCGACCGATGACGACCAGTGCCTGGTGCATAACGGTTCGCTCTCGAATCACAACCGGATGCGGCGCGAACTGGCCCGCAAGGGCTTCGTCCCGCAGACCCAGAACGATACCGAGGTCGCCGCCTGCTACATCTCCTCGCGGCTGGCCGAGGGCGCCAACCTGGGCGAGGCGCTGGAAGGCACGCTCGAGGATCTGGACGGGTTCTTCACCTTCGTCGTCGGCACCAAGAACGGCTTCGGCGTGGTGCGCGATCCCATCGCCTGCAAGCCCGCGGTGATGGCCGAGACCGACAGCTACGTCGCCTTCGGTTCGGAATACCGGGCCTTCGCGAACCTGCCGGGCATCGAGGATGCCCGCATCTGGGAACCGGAACCCGCCACCGTGTATTTCTGGGAGCGCTGACATGACCACCATGGCCAATACGCAAATCCGCGAAGACCTTGACATCGGCGTGCAGCCCCGGACCATTGACATGGCCTGGACCGAGTTGCGCGATCTCAACAGCACGCTTCAGGCGCAGACCGGCGGCGAATGGGTGATCGAAAACCCGCGCGGCGCCCATGCGCTGGCGGTCGGGTTGCAGGCGCCGCTGGAGGTGACGATCAAGGGCTCCACCGGCTATTACTGCGCCGGCATGAACAAGGAGGCGCAAGTGCATGTGACCGGTTCGGTCGGGCCGGGGGTCGCCGAGAACATGATCTCGGGCAGCGTCGTGGTCGAGGGCGATGCCAGTCAGTATGCCGGCGCCACCGGCCATGGCGGGCTTCTGGTCGTCAAGGGCAATGCCAGCTCGCGCTGCGGCATCTCGATGAAGGGCATCAACATCGTCGTGCATGGCAATATCGGCCACATGTCGGCCTTCATGGCGCAATCGGGCAATCTGGTGGTGCTGGGCGACGCGGGCGATGCGCTGGGCGACAGCCTTTACGAGGCGCGGCTGTTCGTGCGCGGCAAGGTCAAGTCGCTGGGCGCGGATTGCATCGAAAAAGAGATGCGGCCCGAGCATCTGGAGATCCTGGCCGACCTGCTTCAGCGCGCCGGCGCCGATGCCGACCCGTCCGAGTTCCGCCGCTATGGCTCGGCCCGCAAGCTCTATAACTTCCACGTCGATCACGCCGGCGATTACTGAGGATCATACGATGGACCAAACCCCTCGCACCCTGCCGCGCCAGAGCTGGACCTTCTCGAACGAGATCAATTCGGAGATCCGCCGCGCCGCCGCCACGGGCATCTATGACATCCGCGGTGGCGGGGCCAAGCGCCGCGTGCCGCATTTCGACGACCTGCTGTTTCTCGGCGCCTCGATCAGCCGCTATCCGCTGGAAGGCTATCGCGAGAAATGCGACACCTCGGTCGTGCTGGGCACCCGCTTCGCCAAGAAGCCGATCGAGCTGAAGATCCCGATCACCATCGCCGGCATGTCCTTCGGCGCGCTTTCGGCCCATGCGAAAGAGGCGCTGGGTCGCGGCGCGACCATGGCGGGCACCTCGACCACCACCGGCGACGGCGGCATGACCAACGAGGAACGCGGCCATTCCGAAAAGCTGGTCTACCAGTATCTGCCCTCGCGCTATGGCATGAATCCGGACGACCTGCGCCGCGCCGACGCGATCGAGGTCGTGGTCGGGCAGGGCGCCAAGCCCGGTGGCGGCGGCATGCTGCTGGGCCAGAAGATCACCGAGCGGGTCGCCAGGATGCGCAACCTGCCCATGGGCATCGACCAGCGGTCCGCCTGCCGCCATCCCGACTGGACCGGCCCCGACGACCTGGAGATCAAGATCCTCGAGCTGCGCGAGATCACCGGCTGGGAGAAGCCGATCTACATCAAGATCGGCGGCGCACGGCCCTATTACGACACCGCGCTGGCGGTGAAGGCGGGCGCCGACGTGGTGGTGCTGGACGGCATGCAGGGCGGCACCGCGGCCACGCAGGACGTTTTCATCGAGCATGTCGGTCAGCCGACGCTGGCCTGCATCCGTCCGGCGGTGAAGGCGCTGCAGGATCTGGGGATGCATCGCAAGGTGCAGCTGATCGTCTCGGGCGGCATTCGCGGCGGCGCCGACGTGGCCAAGGCGCTGGCGCTGGGGGCCGACGCGGTGGCCATCGGCACCGCGGCCCTGGTCGCGCTTGGCGACAACGACCCGCGCTGGGAAGAGGAGTACCAGAAGCTCGGCGCCACCGCCGGCGCCTATGACGACTGGCACGAGGGTCGCGACCCGGCGGGCATCACCACCCAGGATGCCGAGCTGATGATGCGGCTGAACCCGGTCGAGGCCGGCCGCCGGCTGCGCAACTACCTGGCGGTGATGACGCTGGAATGCCAGACCATCGCCCGCGCCTGCGGCAAGAGCCACGTCCACAATCTCGAACCCGAGGATCTTTGCGCCCTGACCGTCGAGGCCGCCGCCATGGCGGGCGTCCCGCTGGCCGGCACGAGCTGGGTTCCCGGGCAGGCCGCATACTGACAACATGAAGCCAAAGGGCGGGACGAAGTATCCCGCCCTGGGTCAGACATCCTTCAACAGGGAGATTATCGAATGACCGACATGGCCACCTTTGCCCGCGAATCCGACATGGTGCAGAAGCGGGACAAGCCCCGCCAGGGCGCCGCGAACCCGCAACAGAAATCCGCCGAACCGCTGGACCTGGCCGCCTATGCGCGCGACCGGGGCATCAAGCATTTCATGGTCTCCTTCACCGATCTGTTCGGCAGCCAGCGCGCCAAACTGGTCCCGGCCGAGGGTATCGCCGACATGCAGGCCGGCGGCGCGGGCTTTGCCGGTTTCGCCACCTGGCTTGACCTGACGCCGGCCCATCCCGACATGCTGGGGCTGCCCGACGCCTCCTCGGTGATCCAGCTTCCCTGGAAGAAAGAGGTGGCCTGGGTCGCCTCGAACTGCGTGATGAGCGGCGGCATCGACCTGGCGCAGGCGCCGCGCAACGTGCTGACCCGGCTGTGCCGCGAGGCCGCCGATATGGGCCTGACCGTCAAGACCGGGGTCGAGCCGGAATTCTTCCTGATGACGCCCGACGGGCTGGCCATCGGCGACCCGGCCGACACCGCGATGAAGCCCTGCTACGACCAGCAGGCGATGTTCCGCCGCCTGGACGTGATCGCCGAGATCTCGGACTACATGCTCGAACTGGGCTGGGAGCCCTATCAGAGCGACCACGAGGACGCCAACGGCCAGTGGGAGATGAACTGGAAATACGACAATGCGCTGGCGACCGCCGACAAGCATTCGTTCTTCAAGTTCATGACCAGGGCCATCGCCGAAAAGCACGGGCTGCGCGCCACCTTCATGCCCAAGCCGATCATGGGGCTGACCGGGAACGGCTGCCACCTGCATATCTCGGTCTGGAACGCCGACGGCACCAACGCCTTTGCCGACGACCGGGACGAGCTGGGCCTGTCCCAGCAGGGCTATCACTTCGTCGGCGGCATCATGAAACATGCCTCGGCGCTGGCGCTGCTGAGCTGCCCGACGGTGAACAGCTACAAGCGCATCAACGCGCCGCGCACCACCTCGGGCGCGACCTGGGCGCCGAACAGCGTCACCTGGACCGGCAACAACCGCACCCATATGGTGCGCGTGCCCGGCCCCGGCCGGTTCGAGTTCCGCCTGCCCGACGGCGCCGCCAACCCCTATCTGGTGCAGGCGGCGATCATGGCGGCCGGGCTGTCGGGGCTGCGCGCGAAGGCCGATCCCGGCCCGCGTTCCGACATCGACATGTATGCCGAGGGCCATACCATCACCGGCGCGCCGAAACTGCCGCTGAACCTCCTGGACGCGATCCGCGCCTTCGACGCGGACGAGGGGCTCAAGGCCGCGATGGGGCATGAATTCTCTGCCGCCTATATCAAGCTCAAGAACCGGGAGTGGAACCACTATTGCGCGCATCTGTCGCAATGGGAGCGGGACAACACCCTGGACATCTAAGCGGCTGCTCCCTCCCAGGCACCGCGAAACCCCGGTGGCATCTAGCCGCCGGGGTTTTCCATTGCCTCCGCCCGCAGCGGCCGGCGGGCCGAGGGGCTGGTGCCGAACTGCGCGCGGAAGCTGCGGCTGAAATGGCTGCGGCTGGCGAAGCCGGTCGCCAGCGCGATCTCGGCCAGCGGCAGGCCGGACTGGCTCAGCAGTTCCCGGGCCTTGTCCAGCCGCAGCCGGCGATAGAACTGCATCACGCTTTCGCCCAGTTGCGCCTGCGCCAGCCGTTCCAGGTGCCGGGGCGTCATGTCGCAAAGCTGGCCCAGATCCTCGAGCCCCAGCGGATCGGCGATATGGCTGGTCATCAGCTCGACCATGGCGACCAGCGCCGGGTGATGCAGGTCGTATTTGCGCGCCGGGTCCAGCTGCTGCGGCGCCTCGGCCTCGCGGATGCCAGTATGGATGAACCAGTCGCTGACCGCCCGCGCCAGCCCCGCCCCATGCGCCGAGGCGATCAGCGCATGCATCATGTCCAGGGGCGCCATGCCGCCGGCGCAGGTGAAGCGGTCGCGGTCGATGACGAACAGCCGCCTTTCGATCAGCGCGTCGGGCCAGGTCTCGCGCATGGCGTCCAGATGCTGCCAGTGGATGGTGAAGCGCCGCGCCGCCATCACCCCGGCCGCCGCCAGGATCGCCGCCCCGCCCGAGATGCCGCCAAGCGCCACCCCGCGCCGCGCCAGCCGGCGCACGAAGGCCAGCACCCGCGGATCGCGCTGCGCCAGCGGATCGCCCCCCGCCACCACGAACAGGATGTCCAGATTCTCGTCGGCCTCGGCCAGGGCGATGGTCTCGAATCCGCCGGCGACCGAGCTGGGCGCGAAGCCGCCCTCGGTCGAGACGAATTGCAGCTCGTAGAGCGGCCGGCCGCTCAGCAGGTTCGCCGCGCGCAGCGGTTCGACCGCCGAGGCGGTGGACATCAGTGCGTAACCCGGCAGCAGCAGGAAGCCGTAGCGGCGGGGGCGGGAATCGGGGCGCATGGCAGACCTTTGGCTTTCCGCCTCAGCCTGCCACCCATGTCCGGAATAGGCAAGGCAATGTCCTTGTCGGGCGCATTGCCGGGGCCGAGCTGTGCCAGATTCGAATCGACGAAGGAGATTATCGCCATGCATTTCTCGGGCTTGCGGGTCATCAGAGAGGCGCTGACCGGTCACAAGGGATGGAAGCCGCTATGGCGCAATCCCGAACCGCAGCCGGCCTATGACTACATCATCGTCGGCGGCGGCGGGCATGGGCTGGCGACGGCCTATTATCTCGCCAAGACCTTCGGCCGGGCGCGCATCGCCGTGCTGGAGAAAAGCTGGCTCGGTTCGGGCAATATCGGCCGCAACACCACGATCATCCGCTCGAACTACCTGCTGCCGGGCAACGAGCCCTTCTACGAATTCTCGATGAAGCTCTGGGAGGGGCTGGAGCAGGAGTTCAACTTCAACGCCATGGTCAGCCAGCGCGGCATCCTGAACCTGTGCCATACCGATGCGCAGCGCGATGCCTTCCGCCGGCGCGGCAATGCCATGCTGCTGGCCGGCGCCGATGCCGAACTGCTGGACCCCCAGCAGGTGCGGGCCATGGCGCCGTTCCTGAACTTCGACAATGCCCGTTTCCCGATCAAGGGCGGGCTGTTGCAGCGCCGGGCCGGGACCGCGCGCCATGACGGCGTGGCCTGGGGCTATGCCCGCGGCGCCGACATGCGCGGCGTCGACCTGATCCAGAATTGCGAGGTCACCGGCTTCCGGATCGACGGCGGCCGCATCAGCGGGGTCGAGACGACGCGCGGCTATATCGCCGCCGGCAAGGTCGGCGTGGCGGTGGCGGGCTCGTCCGGCCGGGTGATGGCGATGGCGGGGATGCGGCTGCCGATCGAAAGCCATGTGCTGCAGGCCTTCGTCTCGGAGGGGCTGAAGCCGACCATCCCCGGGGTCATCACCTTCGGCGCCGGGCATTTCTATGTCAGCCAGTCCGACAAGGGCGGGCTGGTCTTCGGCGGCGATATCGACGGCTACAACTCCTATGCCCAACGCGGCAACCTGCCGGTGATCGAGGACGTGACCGAGGGCGGCATGGCGCTGATGCCGATGATCGGCCGGGCGCGGCTGCTGCGCGTCTGGGGCGGCATCATGGACATGTCCATGGATGGCAGCCCGATCATCGACCGCACGCCCGTCGAGGGGCTCTATCTGAATGCGGGCTGGTGCTATGGCGGCTTCAAGGCGACGCCCGCCAGCGGCTATGCCTTTGCCCATCTGCTGGCCACCGACCGCCCGCACGAAACCGCCGGCGCCTATCGCCTGGACCGTTTCGCGCGCGGCTATGTCATCGACGAAAAGGGCGTGGGCGCCCAACCGAACCTGCATTGAGGCCGCCATGCTGATCCCCCATCCCCTTCTTGGCCTGCGCGACGCACAGGAATTCACCTATCTGGGCGATGCGCGCCTGATCGACCGCCCCGACGGCATGGCCGAAGGCGCCGAGGCCGCCTTTGCCGAATACGTCTATCTGCGCGACAACCCGGCCGGGGTGCATCGCGAATTGTGGTTCCACGAGCAGGGCGACCGCTCCTGGCTGGTCGTGACCCGAGACACCACCACGCACGAGATCCTGGGCGCCGAGCTGGCGCGTGACGCGAAGCTGAAAGGCGGTGCCGCATGACCCGCCTGAGCGGAGGGCTGATCGACCGCGCCCGCGACCTGAAATTCACCTTCGACGGCCGGACCTATTCCGGCCATCCCGGCGACACGCTGGCTTCGGCGCTGCTGGCGAACGGCGTGCGGCTGATGGGCCGCAGCTTCAAGTATCACCGGCCGCGCGGCGTCTTCTCGGCCGGGTCCGAAGAGCCGAATGCGCTGGTGGAACTGCGCGGCGGCGCCCGGAAAGAGCCCAATACCCGCGCCACCGTGGCCGAGCTTTACGACGGGCTGGAAGCCGCCAGCCAGAACCATGTCGGGCCTCTGGGCTTCGACCTGCTGGCGATGAACGACCTGTTCTCCTCGTTCTTTGCCGCGGGCTTCTATTACAAGACCTTCATGTGGCCGCGCGCCTTCTGGGAAAAGCTCTACGAGCCGGCGATCCGCCGGGCGGCGGGCTTGGGCAGCCTGTCGATGCAGCCCGATCCCGACGCCTATGACAAGGGCTTCCTGCATTGCGACCTGCTGGTCATCGGCGGCGGCGCGGCGGGGCTTTCGGCGGCGCTGACCGCCGGCCGCGCCGGGGCGCGGGTCATCCTGGCCGACGAGGATTTCCGCCTGGGCGGCCGGCTGCTGGCGGAATCCCATGCGCTGGACGATGCCCCGGCGGCCGAATGGATCGCGCGGGCCGAGGCCGAGCTGGCGGCGCTGCCCAATGTCCGCATCCTGCGCCGCACCACGGTGTTCGGCGCCTTCGACCACGGCGTCTATGGCGCGGTCGAGCGGGTCGCCGATCACCTGCCCGAGCCGGGCCGGCAGGTGCGCCAAACGCTCTGGCGGATCACCGCCCACCGCGCCGTGCTGGCCGCCGGCGCCATCGAGCGGCACATTCCGTTCCAGAACAACGACCGCCCCGGCATCATGCTGGCCGGCGCGATGCGCGCCTATGCCAACCGCTGGGCGGTCAGCCCGGCGAAACGGGTGGCGATCTTTACCAATAACGACGACGGCCACCGCACGGCGCTGGACCTGGCCGCCAAGGGGGTCGATGTCGCGGCGGTGATCGACAGCCGCCAGGACGCGCGCGCCCAGGGCGATTACCGGCTGGTCCATGGCATGGTCAGCAATGCCAAGGGCCGCCTGGGTCTGCGCGGTATCGAGATCGACAGCAACGGACGCAGGGAATGGCTGGCTTGCGGCGCGCTCGGCGTCGCCGGCGGCTGGAACCCGAACGTGCATCTGGCCTCGCACCACCGCGGTCGGCCGGTCTGGGACGAGACGCTGCAAGCCTTCGTCCCCGGCGAGAACGGACCGCGCGGGCTGATCGTCGCCGGCGCCGCGACGGGGCAGGGCAGCACCGCTGCCGCGCTGCGCTCGGGCGCCGACGCGGCGGTCGAGGCGCTGGCCCAGCTCGGCATCGAGGCCCGGCCCGCCGAGCTGCCGGCGGCCGAGGATGCGCCGGCCGGTCTGCGCCCGCTCTGGCATGTGCCGGGCAAGGGCCGCGCCTGGGTCGATTTCCAGAACGACGTGACCGTCAAGGACATCAAGCTGGCGCATCAGGAAAACATGCGCCCGGTCGAGCATCTGAAGCGCTGGACCACGCTGGGCATGGCCACCGACCAGGGCAAGACCGCCAACGTCACCGCCCTGGCGGTCATGTCGGAACTGACCGGCAAGCCGATCCCGGAAACCGGCACGACGATCTTTCGCCCGCCCTATAGCGGCGTGTCGCTGTCGGTGCTGGGCGGCGGCGATACGGGGGCGCATTTCCGCCCGCGCCGCCTGACGCCCACGCATGAATGGGCGCGCGCGCAGGGCGCCGTGTTCATCGAGGTCGGCCCCTGGATGCGGGCGCAATACTTCCCCCGTCCGGGCGAGACGCATTGGCGCCAGACCGTGGACCGCGAGGTGCTGGCCACCCGCAAGGGCGTTGGCATCTGCGACGTGACCACGCTGGGCAAGGTGGATGTGCAGGGCGCGGATGCCGGAGAGTTCCTCGACCGGATCTATGCCAATGCCATGAAAAGCCTCAAGGTCGGCATGGTCCGCTATGGCTTGATGCTGCGCGAGGACGGCTCGGCCTGGGACGACGGCACCTGCGCCCGGCTGGCCGAGGACCATTACGTCGTCACCACCACCACCGCCCAGGCGGGACCGGTCTACCGGCAGATGGAATTCGCACGGCAGTGCCTTTGGCCCGAGCTGGACGTGCAGTTGATCTCGACCACCGACGCCTGGGCGCAGATCGCGGTGGCCGGCCCCAATGCCCGCCGGTTGCTGGAGCGGATCGTGGACGGGTTCGACCTGTCGAACGAGGCTTTCCCCTTCATGGCCTGCGCCGGGCTGACGGTCTGCGGCGGGCTGCGGGCGCGGCTGTTCCGCATCAGCTTCTCGGGCGAGCTGGCCTATGAGCTTGCGGTTCCGTCCCGCTATGGCCAGGCGTTGGTCGAGCGGCTGATGGAACAGGGCGCCGATCTGGGCGCCACCCCCTATGGCACCGAAGCGCTTGGCGTGATGCGCATCGAAAAGGGCCATGCCGCCGGCAACGAGCTGAACGGCCAGACCACGGCGCAGATGCTGGGGCTGGGCCGCATGGTCAGCAGCAAAAAGGACGGCATCGGCGCGGTGATGTCCCGGCGCGAGGGGCTGGCAGCCGAAACCCGGGTGCTGGTCGGGCTGCAGCCGGTCGATCCGGCGCAGCCGGTGCTGGCCGGGATGCATCTTTTCGCCGAAGGCGCCGAGCACCGGACCGAGACCGACCAGGGCTGGATCACCTCGGCCTGCCATTCGCCGCATGTGGGATCCAGCATCGGCCTGGGCTTCCTGGCCAATGGCGGCGCCCGCCTGGGCGAGACGGTGATCGCCGCCAATCCGCTTCAGGGGCAGAAGGTGGCGCTGCGCGTCGTCTCGCCGCATTTCGTCGACCCCGAAGGAGGGCGCCTGCGTGACTGACCTGACTCCCATCACCGCTCTGGGTGCGCGGGCGCCCGCCTGGCACGCCTTTGGTGCGCTGACCATCACCGAGAATGCCGGCCTGGCGCTGGCCTCGCTGGCGCTGCGCCAAGGCGCGGCCGAGCCCGCGCCGCTGGGTCTGGCGCTGCCGGGGCCGGGGGCATGGCGGGCCGGGCAGGGCGTTGGCGCCTTCTGGACCGGGCCCGGCCAATGGATGATCGAGGCCGAGGGGCGCGCCGCCGAGGATTTCGCCGCCGCGCTGGCCGTCGAGGCGCCGGGCTGCTCGGTCACCGAACAGACCGACGGCTGGACCGTATTCGAAATCGTTTCGGACCGGGGCGGCGCCCCGATCCGGGCACTGATGGAAAAGCTGGTGAACATCGACGCCGCGGCCTTCGGGTCGGGCTCGGCCACGCGCACCGGCTTGCATCATATGAGCGTCTTCCTGATCCGCCGGGCCGAGGATCGGCTGGCGGTGATCGGCATGCGGTCTCTGGCCGCCGCGCTCTGGCACACGCTCGAGGAATCCGCCGGGCGCCTGAAGGGAGAAAGGACATGAACATGGCTGCAAGGAATGGCGGCGCAATCATCGACGGCAAGGGCTTTGCTTCCGGGGTTCGGGCGCGGGTTGCCGAGCATGTGGGGCGGCTGAAGGCGGCGCATGGGGTGGTTCCCGGTCTTGCGGTGGTGCTGGTGGGCGAGGATCCGGCCAGCGAGGTCTATGTCCGCAACAAGGGCATCCAGACCCGCGAGGCCGGCATGGCGAGCTTCGAGCACAAGCTGCCGGCCGAGACCCCGCAAGAGGATCTTCTGGCGCTGATCGGCCGGCTGAACGCCGATCCGGCGGTGCATGGCATCCTGGTGCAGCTGCCGCTGCCCGGGCACATGGATGCCGAGCGGGTGATCAACGCCATCGACCCGGCAAAGGACGTGGACGGGTTCCACATCTCGAATGTCGGGCTGCTGGGGACCGGGCAGAAAAGCATGGTGCCCTGCACGCCCTTGGGCTGCCTGATGCTGTTGCGCGACCGGCTTGGCGATCTTTCCGGGCTGAACGCGGTGGTGGTGGGGCGCTCGAACATCGTCGGCAAGCCGATGGCGCAGCTTTTGCTGGGCGACAGCTGCACGGTGACCATCGCGCATTCGCGGACCAAGGATCTGGCCGGGCTCTGCCGCACCGCCGACATCCTGGTCGCGGCGGTCGGCCGGCCGCGGATGATCCGCGGCGACTGGGTCAAGCCCGGGGCGACGGTGATCGACGTCGGCATCAACCGCATCGAGGAGGACGGCCGCACCCGGCTGGTGGGCGACGTCGATTTCGACAGCGCGGCCCAGGTCGCCGGGGCCATCACCCCGGTGCCGGGCGGGGTCGGACCGATGACCATCGCCTGCCTGCTGGCCAACACGCTGACCGCCTGCTGCCGGGCCCATGGCTGGCCCGAGCCCGAGGGCCTGACCGCCTGAGACATGCGCAGGGCCGGGTGTCCCCGGATCCGATGAAACCGAAGAACAACGGGCTTTGCCCATCAAGACAAGTGGAGAAACCGATGAACAAGTTCTGCCTGACCGTTGCCTGCGAATCCACGCGCGGCATCGTGGCCGCCATCTCGGGCTTTCTGGCCGAGAACGGCTGCAACATCACCGATTCCAGCCAGTTCGACGACCCGCAGACCGGCAAGTTCTTCATGCGCGTCAGCTTCGTCTCGGAAGAGGGCGTGGGGCTGGAGGATCTGCGCGCGGGCCTGGCCGAAGTGGCGGCGCCCTTCGCCATGCAATACGCCATCCACGACGAATCCGAGAAGATGAAGGTGGTGATCATGGTCAGCCGCTTCGGGCATTGCCTGAACGATCTCTTGTATCGCTGGCGCATCGGCGCCTTGCCGATCGAGATCGTGGCGGTGATCTCGAACCACATGGACTATCAGAAGGTGGTGGTGAACCACGACCTGCCCTTCCACTGCATCAAGGTCACCAAGGAGAACAAGCCGCAGGCCGAGGCCGAGCAGATGCGCATCGTGCGCGAGACCGGGGCCGAGCTGATCGTGCTGGCGCGCTACATGCAGGTGCTGTCGGACGAGATGTGCAAGGAAATGTCGGGGCGGATCATCAACATCCACCACTCGTTCCTGCCGAGCTTCAAGGGCGCCAACCCCTACAAGCAGGCCTTCGAGCGCGGGGTGAAGCTGATCGGCGCCACCAGCCATTACGTGACCGCGGATCGCGACGAGGGCCCGATCATCGAGCAGGACATCATCCGGGTGACCCATGCGCAATCGCCCGAGGATTATGTCTCGCTGGGCCGCGACGTGGAAAGCCAGGTGCTGGCGCGGGCCATCCACGCCCATATCCACCGCCGGGTGTTCCTGAACGGCAACAAGACCGTCGTCTTCCCGGCATCGCCCGGAAGCTATTCCAGCGAGCGCATGGGCTGACCGCCTCTACACCGCTTTTTTCCTGCATGGTGCGCCCGACGCGCGCCGTGCCAAGCCAGTCATGCCGGCGCGTCGACTTCGCAAGTCGCTGCGCCGGCATGATATTTTCGCGGACGGTTGCAGAATCGGCGGTGCGGCGACGACCCGGTCGGTGGCCGGACGGATATCGAGCAAATGATTCGCCGGCCTTGCGTTTCGCTGATTCCCGCCCCTGCCACGGCGCGGAACTGCGGCCAGTTTGGGCGCTGGCCGCGGCGCTCCGTTCGGCCTTCCCACGGGCCATTCTTCCGGGTTTTTCTGCCAAAAACCCGGCTCCTGGCCGGGGTATAGGCAGAAAGATGTGCAAAACATTCCTGTTAAGAAAAATAATTGCTTTTTAGGCGAGATATGTGTTGAATGGTTTCAACAAGCGAGCGGATGCAAAAACCGGTCCGATCAACAACAGGCGGTTCATGGGTCGCCGCCCCGCGCGGGGCTCGGACCCGAAGGAGGGGCAGGCCTCGATCCTGTTCGTTCCGACCTTGCCAGACATGCCGCCGGCCCGGCGCCCTGTCTGCCGCCCATGACCTGATCGGGCCGCTTGCCCCCGCCCTTCGTTGCCATGGAAGCCCTGGTCCGGTTGCGGATCGTGGAACGGATACCGAATAGGAGGAATTGAGATGACGGCGAGTTGGCGATTTTCTGCTCTGGCAGACCGGCACCGGGCCCTGGGCTCGGGGCTTGAGGATTGGAGCGGGATGGGAACGGCATGGACCTATGACAAGGACCAGCTCGAGGAATACATGGCGATCCGCACCAAGGCCGGGGTGATGGACGTCTCGGGGCTGAAGAAGGTGCATGTGATCGGCCCGCATGCCAGCCATGTCATCGACCGCGCCACGACCCGCTCGGTCGAGAAGATCAAGCCCGGCCGCTCGGCCTATGCCAGCATGCTGAACGACGGCGGCAAGTTCGTCGACGACTGCGTGATCTACCGCATGGGTCCGCACAGCTTCATGGTGGTGCACGGCTCGGGCCAGGGGCACGAGCAGCTGACCATGGCGGCGACCGGCCGCAATGTCAGCGTGATGTTCGACGACGACCTGCACGACATCTCGCTGCAGGGGCCGCTGGCGGTGGATTACCTGGAAAAGCACGTGGCGGGCATCCGCGACCTGGCCTATTTCAGCCATATCCACACGACGCTGTTCGGCAAGCCGGTGACCATCTCGCGCACCGGCTATACCGGCGAGCGCGGCTACGAGATCTTCTGCCGCCGTCAGGACGCGCCCGAGATCTGGGACACGATCGTGGCCGAGGGCGCGGCGATGGGCATCATCCCGACCCGCTTCACCACGCTGGACCTGCTGCGGGCGGAAAGCTACCTGCTGTTCTTCCCCTATGACAACTCCGAGAAGTACCCGTTCGAGAACGAGCCCTGCGGCGACACGCTGTGGGAGCTGGGGCTGGACTTCACCGTCTCGCCCGGCAAGACCGGCTTCCGCGGCGCCGAGGAGCATTACCGGCTGCGCGGCAAGGAGCGCTTCAAGATCTACGGCGTCAAGCTGGAGGGCACCGAGGCCGCGGCCGAGGGCGCGCCGATCATCAAGGACGGCAAGGAAGTCGGCGTGGTCACCGTCGGCTTCTACAGCCCGCTGAACAAGCACAATATCGGCATCGCCCGGATGCCGGTCGATTGCGCGGTGCCCGGCACGCCGCTGACCATCCGCAACCCGGGCGGCGATATTGCCGCCACCGCCCAGCCGATGCCCTTCCACGATCCCGAGAAGAAGCGTCGCACCGCCAAGGGCTGAGCCGACCGGGGACGAGGCGGCGCCAGGACGCCCAAGGCCGCCTCGTCCCCTTCGCGACAGGGAGAACGCAGCCAATGCGAGCCACGGAATTTTCACCTTCAATCCCCAGCCGCCCGGTCTATGGCGGATTGCGACCGCACGGGGCGCTGCCCGCGCTGATGCTGGCCGAGGGCGCGGGCGGCGAGGCGCTGGCCGAGCTGGCCAAGGCCGACTCCTCGGTCATGCGTCATGCCCAGCTGTTCTACATCTCCTCCGGCGCCCCGGCCGGCCCCGAGCTCGCGGCGCGGCTGCGGGGGCTGGGCCCGGCCAGCTATGTCGAGGGGCCGAGCTGGGCGGCGCTGCGGCCGCGCTTCGCGCGGGCTTTGGCCGACGCGCATATGGGCATCCGGCTTTACCTGGCCGGCAGCGAGGGGCTGATCGGTCAGGCCATGGCCGATGCGCTGGCCGCCGGCCTGCCGCTCGAGGCGATCGACGCCGAACATCACGGCGGCATCGCCCGGCGGATGCAATGCGTGCATTGCAAGGGCATCACCGAAAACGTCACCACCGACCCGTTCACCTGCGCGCATTGCGGGCTGAACCTGTTCGTGCGCGACCATTACTCACGCCGCATCGGCGCCTTCCAGGGGGTCTGCATCGATGCCGAGACCCCGGGCATCGTGCCCGAGCCGCAGGAGATCAAGCCATGACGTCCCTGATGCTGCGCGTGACAGAGGCCGAATTGCTGACGCCGCTGGTCAAGCGCTTCCGTTTCCAACATCCGCAGGGCGAATTGCTGCCGCTGTTTTCCGGCGGCGCGCATGTCGTGGTCGAGATGCCGGACGGCGACGTGCTGCGCCGCAATGCCTATTCGCTGATTTCGGACCCGCAGGACGGCTCGGGCTACGAGATCGCGGTGCGGCGCGAGGATGGCGGACGCGGCGGGTCGCGCTTCATGCATGGCCAGGTGCGGCCCGGCGACCTGCTGCGCGTCTCGCTGCCGCTGAACCTGTTCGCGCTGGACCTGCGGGCGAAGAAGCATGTGCTGATCGCCGGCGGCATCGGCATCACGCCTTTCATCGCCCAGATCCGACAGCTTCTGCGCATGCAGTTGCCTTTCGAGTTGCATTACGGTGCCCGCTCGCGCGACGAAGCGGCCGGGCTGGACCTGCTGCCGGATGTGCCGCATATCCATTTCCATATCTCGGATGAGAGCAACCGCATGGATCTGGGGGCCTTCCTGTCGGCGCAACCGCTGGGCACCCATGTCTATACCTGCGGCCCCGAAGGCCTGATCAATGCGGTCGCGCAAACCGGCGCCCGGCTGGGCTGGCCGAAAACCGCGCTGCATTCCGAGGTTTTCCAGGCGCCGCCGCCGGGCCGGCCCTTCGAGGTGGTTCTGGCCCGTTCGGGCCGGACCATCGAGGTCGGGGCGCATCAGAGCCTGCTCGAGGCGCTGGAGGCGGCCGAGGTCGAGATCGACTGGTCCTGCCGCGGCGGCGCCTGCGGGCGCTGCGAGACGCGCGTGGTCTCGTGCCACGGCCGGATCGAGCATCACGACCATTGGCTGTCCGAGGACGAGCAGTCCGAACAGACCCGCATCATGCCCTGCGTCTCGCGCTTCCGTGGCGAGTCGCTGATCATCGACCGATAGGAGCCCGGCCATGACCATCCGGTTCAACGACGAGACCTTCCGCGACGATTACAGCTATCACAATTCCGCCGAAGCCATCCGGCGCTTCCCGTTCCCGTTCGACAAGGACGATTACATGTACTCCGTCAACATGGAGCCGCATGGCACGGGGGGGCGCGCCGGCAGCGTCTTCGAGAAGCGCTTCGACGTGGACGAACATTACGTGGCCGAGATGCGCGACCGCGCCATCACCCTGGCCGGCGATCCGCTGCGCTGCCAATCCCTGCCGCATATGGAACTGGCCGGCTGGGATCTACTGGAACTGATCATGCAGTGCAAGGCCGAGGATTACCCCGAGCTGTTCCAGCTGCATCGCGACGGCGACCGCTGGCACTGGGTCAACCGGCCGCTGGGGATCGAGCAGCGCTTCACCTTCCTTGACTCGACGACGTTGCCCTGCGGGCCGATGGAATACATCACCCGGCAGGCCCAGGGCGATTTCGCGGTGCTGGACCAGCGCGAGAACAACCTGTGGATGGATGCCGGCATGGTGACCAGCCAGGCCGACTGGTCGCTGGATTTCGACATCGGCATGAACTTCTTCGAATGGCATGCGCCGGTGCCGAAGGCCGCCGAGATGGGCATCTTCCAGCGGGCGCTGAAATTCCTGCTGGCAATCCCGCAGGGTTCGCCCTCGCGGCGGCTGAACTGGACCATGACGGTGAACCCGCGGCTGGATACCAGCCCCGAGAACTATCACCTCTGGGGGCCCGAGAAACGCACCATCACCCCCGAGAATGTCGGCGCCAAGCAATATCTGCGGGTCGAGCTGCAAAGTTTCTGGCGGCTGCCGCGCTCGAACGCGCTGGCCTTCCCGATCCGCTGCTACATGATCGCGCTGCAAGACCTGGTGACGGTGCCGAAATGGGGGCGCCGCCTGCACCGGGTGATCCGCGACCTGCCCGACGAGCTGGCAGAATACAAGGGCTTCACCGTCAACCGCCAGATCATCACCGACTATCTGGCCCAGTTCGACGACGGAAAGCCGACATCGCCGGGGATCTTCGCCGACGACTGAGGCCGGCGGACGGCCATCGCAGGACAACCAACCCCGGGTGGGGCTGAAGAACAACCGGCGCCATGCGGCTGCCGGAAGGGCATCGTGATGCCGCCGTTCCCCGGATGGCGGGCATCCCGGATCACGGGCCGCGGTCCCGCCGGCGGGGGCGGCCCGACAGAAAAGCCGGCAGGGGAGTTTTGCAATGACATATACGACCACAACGGCGGAAACGCCGCAAGAGACCGGCCATATGGTCCGTTCGCTCAGCTGGACGGGGGCGTTCTGGATCGCCGCCGGCGTGCCGCCGCTGGTGCTGTTCTCGCTGGGCGGCATCGCCGGGACCACCGGCAAGGTCGCCTTCGTCGTCTGGATCGTCTCGATGATGATGGGCTTTGCGCAGTCCTTCACCTATGCCGAGATGGCGGGCATGTTCGGCAACAAATCCGGCGGCGCCTCGGTCTATGGCGCCATGGCCTGGCTGCGCTATGCCAAGCCGGTGGCGCCGCTGTCGATCTGGTGCAACTGGTTCGCCTGGTCGCCGGTGCTGTCCCTGGGTTGCGCCATCGCGGCCGGCTACATCCTGAACGCGCTGTTCCCGGTGCCGCTGGCCGGCTCGCAGCCGGTGCTGGACTGGATCGCCGCCCATGCGAACTCGATCACCGCCGACAGTCCGCGGGTGGCGGAATACCTGGCGGCCAATCCCGGCCTTGGCAGCGCCCAGGCGATCCAGGCCCTGCTGACCGGCGACGCGGTGTCGGCTCTGACCCCGGCGATCCGCAGCTGGACGGCTTTCAATCTGGAAATCCCCGGCCTGTTCACGCTTTACTTCAACACCACCTTCGTCATCGGCGCGGTGCTGATGCTGATCCTGATCGCGATCCAGTATCGCGGCGTCTCCTCGACGGCGACGGCGCAGAAATGGATGGCAATCATCGTGCTGGTGCCGCTGATCCTGGTCGGGCTGGTGCCGATCTTCACCGGCGCGATCGACTATGGCAATGTCTCGAACATCGTGCCGCCGGCCACCGCCTATTCGGCCGAGCCGGGCAGCTGGAACCTGGGCGGCTGGACGCTGGTGCTGGGCGGGCTCTACATCGCCGCCTGGTCGACCTATGCCTTCGAGACGGCGGTCTGCTACACCCGCGAACTGAAGAACCCCAAGCGCGACACCTTCCGGGCCATCTTCTTCTCGGGCCTGCTCTGCATGGCGTTCTTCTGCCTGATCCCCTTCGCCTTCCAGGGCGTTCTGGGCATCGAGGGTATGCTGGCGCCCGGCATCGTCGACGGCACCGGCATCGCCCAGGCGCTTGGCGGCATGATCGGCGCCGGGCCGGTGGTGGCGCAATTCTTCACCGTGCTGATGCTGCTGGCGCTGTTCATGGCGATCATGACCGCCTGCGCCGGTTCGGCGCGCACGCTCTACCAGGGCTCGCGCGACGGCCTGCTGCCGAAATTCCTGGGCCATGTGAACGAGCAGGGCGCCCCGGTCAACGCGATCTGGACGAATTTCGTCATCAACCTGTTCCTGCTGGCGCTGGCCTCGGATGCCAACGGCTATTTCTACGTCCTGGCCATCTCGAACGTGGGCTACCTGACCTTCAACTTCCTGAACCTGAATGCCGGCTGGATCCACCGCATCGACTCGCCGCATGTCGAGCGGCCCTGGCGCGCGCCGACCTGGCTGATCGGGCTGAACACGCTGCTGGCCTTCGCCAATGCGCTGTTCCTCGGCGCCGGCGCCAAGGTCTGGGGCTATTCCAACGCTTTGCTTTCGGGGGCGATCTTCGCGGCGCTCGTCGTGCCGATCTTCCTGTGGCGCCATTATGTCACCGACAAGGGCCGCTTCCCGGCCGAGGCGATGCAGGATCTGGGGCTGGATCACGACGCGACCAGCTTCGGGCCCCGGCGCGCCGGCATCCTGCCCTATCTGGCGCTGGCGGCGGGTGTGGCCGTGGTGGTGGTCGCCAACCGGGTCTTCCAACTGCCGGGCTAAGGCCCCGTCGCGCAAATGCTGCGGCCGCCCCAAGGGGCGGCCGTTTTCATTTCCGTTTGCGATGGTCCGTTTGCGATGGGGCGGGCGGGTCGGTCAGGACAGCAGCAGCACCTGGACATCGGCGACATTGGTGCCGGTCGCGCCGGTCAGCAGCAGGTCGCCCGCCGCCTGCAGCGCCGCGTGGCTGTCATTGTTGGCCAGCAGCGCCGCGCCGTCGCGGCCGGCGGCGCGGATGCGCTCGGCGGTGCTGCCGTCGACGATGCCGCCCGCCGCGTCGGTCGGCCCGTCGCGCCCGTCGGTGCCGCCGCTGAGGAAGGCCCAATATCCCGGCCAGCCCCGGCCCATCAGGGCGATGCGCAGCGCCAGCTCCTGGTTGCGACCGCCCTTGCCGGTGCCGCGCAGCGCCACCGTGGTCTCGCCGCCGAAGATCAGCGCCTCGGGCCGGTCCGGGCGGCGTGCGCCCGCCGCCTCGGCGATGTAGGCGGCGGCCTCGGCCACGTCGCCGGTCAGCCGGTCGCTGACGATGCGGGCCGTCCAGCCCTCGGGCACCGCGGCGCGCATCGCGTCGAGCGAGATCTCGTTGCTGCCGATCAGGTGGTTTTCGGCCTTGGGCAAGGCGGCGGGGGCCGCATCGCTTTCCAGCAGTTCGCGCACCTTGGCGGGCAATTTCTCAAGCAGATTCCGCCCGGCCAGCAGCTCCAGCGCCTCGCGGCGGGTGCCGAGCGGCGCCACCGTCGGGCCGCTGGCGATGGCGCCCAGGTCGTTGCCGATGACGTCCGAGAGGATCAGCGCCGTCACCGGGGCAGGGGCGGCATGGCGCAGAAAGCCGCCGCCCTTCAGGTCGGAAAGCTGCTGGCGGATCAGGTTCACCTGCCCGATCTCCAGCCCGCTGGCCAGCAGCAGCCGGTTCACCTGTTGCTTGTCGGCCAGGGTCAGCGGCGGCAGCGGCGCCGGAACCAGCGCCGAGCCGCCGCCCGAAATCAGTGCGATCACCCGGTCCTGCGGTCCGGCCCGGTCCAGAAGCGCGATGATGTCCCGGCCGGCCTGCAGCCCGGCCTCGTCGGGCTCGGGGTGGCTGGCGGTCAGCACGCGGGCGCCGGGAATCTCGCGGCCATTGCCGTAATGCGTCACCGCCAGCGCCGTCACCGGGCCGGGGACATGGACCATGGCCTCGGCCAGCATGGCGGGTGCGGCCTTGCCGATGGCGATCAGGATGGTCTGTCCCCCCGCCGCGGGCGCGGCAGGGGGATGGCTTTGGAAATGCCGGCGCACGGCCAGGGCAGGGTCGGCCGCGCGCACGGCCGCGTCATAGAGCTTTCGCGCCAGGGCCCGCATCTCGGCAATCCTTTCCGTCATGCCGCGATCTGGCGGGCTTTCTGGACCAGCACCTCGGCCTGCCGGATCGAGGCATAGTCGATCAGCCGGCCGTCCAGCGACACCGCGCCCTTGCCCTCGGCCTCGGCCTTGGCCATGGCGTCGAGGATCTTCTGCGCCCGCTCGACCTCGGCGGCCGAGGGGCTCATCACCTCGTTGGCCAGCGCGATCTGGCTGGGATGGATGGCCCATTTCCCCTCGCAGCCCAGCACCGCGGCGCGATAGGCGGCGGCCTTGTAGCCCTCGGGGTCCGAGAAATCGCCGAAGGGGCCGTCGATCGGGCGCAAGCCGTTGGCGCGCGCCGCGACCACCATGCGCGACAGCGCATAATGCCACATGTCGCCCCAATGGATCTGACGCGAGCCGTCGTCCAGCTTGTCGGTCAGCACCGAGTAATGCTCGTTCACGCCGCCGATCACCGTCGTGCGCGCCCGGGTCGAGGCGGCGTAGTCGGCGACGCCGAAATGCAGGCTTTCATTGCGCTTCGAGGCGGCGGCGATCTCGTTGATGTTCTGCATCCCCAGCGCCGTCTCGATGATATGCTCGAAGCCGATGCGCTTCTTCAGGCCCTTGGCGTCCTCGATCTGGGTGACCAGCATGTCCACGGCATAGACATCGGCGGCGGTGCCGACCTTGGGGATCATGATCAGGTCCAGCCGCTCGCCGGCCTGTTCGACCACGTCCACCACGTCGCGATACATGTAATGCGTGTCGAGCCCGTTGATTCGGATCGACATGGTCTTCTTGCCCCAGTCGATCTCGTTCAGGGCCTTGATGATGTTCTTGCGGGCCTGCGGTTTCTCGTCCGGCGCGACCGCGTCCTCGAGGTCGAGGAAGATCACGTCGACGTCGGAATCCGCCGCCTTTTGAAACATTTGCGGCTGGCTGCCGGGCACGGCAAGCTCGCTGCGATTCAGGCGTGCGGGGGCTTGTTCGATGGGATGAAAGCTCATTGCGGGATGCTCCTGCGACATGTTGGGGGGAATGCGACAAGAGAAGGCAGATTGATATTTTCCAGTCAAGAAATAAAATTTCACTTTGCCTCCGACAGAAGTCGCAGATCATGCTTTTCCGCCACTCTGACGGTTAGAATAGTAAAAGGCGATGGCCTGCGCGCGGCTGCGCACCGAGAGCTTGTCGTAAAGGTTCGACAGGTGGAATTTGACCGTGTTCCCCGAGATGCCCAACTCGCGCGACAATTCCCGATTGGTCAGTCCCCGCGACAGCGCCTCGAGCATGTCCATTTCGCGCGGAGAAAGCGTTTGCAGCGGATTTCCCTGCAGCGCCCGCACGTCCAGATAGGGAAACACCATCTTGCCGGCGGCCACGGCCAGACAGGTGTCCAGCAGCGTGCCGGCCGGGTCGCTGCGGGCGACGAATCCGGCGGCGCCCGCCCCCAGCGCGCCCAGATGCGCCTCGCCGGCCTGGTCGCCATAGACGACGATGCGCGGCGCCCCCTGCTGCTCGCGCAGCTGTTCCAGCAGCTTGGCGCCGCCCATCTCCGGCAGGGCCCAGTCGATGATTCCAACCTGGGCGGGAATCCGCAGAACCGTGGTCAGGAACCCTTCGGCCGTGGCCGAGGTCGCCAGAAGCGAGAAGCGCGTGTCGCGCTGGAAAACCTCGGACATGGCCGACAGAACCAGCGGATTGCTGTCGCCCAGAATGATCGTGACGGCCTTTTCGACGCTGCTGACGGTGCGCATCAGCAGTCCCACCGGCGTTGCCAGGCTGAAAAACCTTGTGAATTTAGCGACATCCTGTTTCTCCCATTCCTTTGGGGGGGGGCAGCCCCACCCAAATGGATACCTGAAGGCAGGTTAATCTTACGTTGCGGCAATTGTCGAGAGGAGCTTTCTTTCGGTTAAAGAAACTTGATCTGAAGGAAACACCATGTCCGAAGTGGCGATCTTCCCGCAGCTTGAAATTCCCAACACACTCGCGGCCGGACCAGGGCCGGGCAACACCGATCTGCGGGTGTTGCAGCGCTTTGCCAGCGCCGGGGTCGCGGACCACATGCAGGCCGACGTGCTGCGCGGCATGATCGAGTGCAAGCAGATGCTGCGCCAGGTCATGGGGACCGCGAACATCCACACCTTCGGCGTCGCCGGCACCGGCTGGAGCGGGCTCGACTGCCTGTTCAGCGCCGTGCTGCCCGGCGACAAGGTGGTGGTTTTCGTCAACGGCACCTTCTCGGGCATCGACGGGCTGACGCTGCGCATGAAGGCCGCCACCGCCGAGGAGCTGGCCGCCAACCCGATGGACCCGCAGCCGGCCTCGGTCAAGATCGTGACCGTGCCGCATGGCCAGTCCGTCACCGGCGAGATCGTCGAGGCGGCGCTGGCCGAGCACAAGCCGAAATGGGCCGCGATGGCGCATTGGGAAACCGGTTCGGGCCGCATCAACGACATGCGCGGCTTCTCGGATGCCTGCGAACGGCATGGCGCCATGGGGCTGGTGGACGCGGTCTCGTCGCTGGGCGTCGGCGATTTCCGCATCGACGACTATCCCGGCGTGCATGGCTGGGCGTCCTGCCCGCAAAAGGGCATCTGCTGCCTGCCGCTGACCTATGCGCCGGTCAGCTTCAGCGACCGCTATATCGCCGAACTGCGCCGGACCGGCTGCCGGACCTTCGTGCATAACCCGGTTCTCGAGGCGCGGCACTGGGGCGTCATCGACGGCAAGGATGTCGAGAAGGGCGCCTATCACCGCACCCACAGCGCCTATGCCGTCGCCGCCTTCCACGAGGCGCTGCGCATCCTGCTGCAGCAGACGGTGGCCGGTCGGGCCAAGGACTATGTCTTCCACGAGGCGGCGCTGCGCGATGCGGTGACGGCGATGGGCTGCAAGGTGACCTCGGACATGACCTCGCTGGTGGTGCTGAACCTGCCCGAGATCCTGAAGGGCCGCGAGATGGAGCTGGTGCAGAACTGCCGCGCCAAGGGCTTCGGCATCTGGCCGACGCTGTCCGAACCGGTGCAGGTCCGCATCGGCATCCTGAACCTGCTGAACCAGAAGGCGATCACCGACATCGTCACCCGCTTTGCTGCGGCGATGAACGAGATGGGCGCGAATATCGACACGGCTGCCGTCAGCGAACGGCTCGAGGATCATTACCAGACGACGGTCGCGGCCGAATAACGGCGCCCGAGGGAGGAGGCGAAAAATGGACATTCACGAATATCAGGCCAAGGAAATACTCAACCGCTTCGGGGTCGGCATCCCGCCCGGCGCCCTGGCCTACAGCCCCGAACAGGCGGCCTATCGGGCCCGCGAGATGGGCGGCGACCGCTGGGTCGTCAAGGCCCAAGTCCATGCCGGCGGCCGCGGCAAGGCCGGCGGCGTCAAGGTCTGCGACAGCGATCTTGAGATCCAGGCGGCGACCGAGGCCATGTTCGGCCAGAAGCTGGTGACGCACCAGACCGGGCCCGAGGGCAAGGGCATCTACCGCGTCTATGTCGAGGCGGCCGTGCCCATCGCCCGCGAGATCTATCTGGGCTTCGTTCTGGACCGCGCCACCCAGCGGGTGATGATCGTCGCCAGCGGCGAGGGCGGCATGGAGATCGAGGAAATCTCGGCCCAGCGTCCCGACAGCATCGTGCGCGCCACCGTCGAGCCGGCCGTGGGCCTGCAGGAATTCCAGTGCCGCGAGATCGCTTTCGCGCTGGGCATCAAGCCGGGCATGGTCCAGCAGATGGTGCGCACCCTGCGCGGCTGCTACCGCGCCTTCCGCGAGCTTGACGCCACCATGGTCGAGGTCAATCCGCTGGTCATCACCAGCGACGACCGCATCCTGGCGCTGGACGCCAAGATGACCTTCGACAACAACGCGCTGTTCCGCCACTCGCAGATCCTCGAGCTGCGCGACAAGTCGCAGGAAGACCCGCGCGAATCCCGCGCCGCCGACCACGGCCTGTCCTATGTCGGACTGGACGGCAATATCGGCTGCATCGTCAACGGCGCCGGCCTGGCCATGGCGACGATGGACACCATCAAGCTGGCCGGGGGCGAACCCGCGAACTTCCTTGACATCGGCGGTGGCGCCACGCCCGAGCGGGTGGCACGGGCCTTCAACCTGGTGATGTCGGACAAGAACGTCCAGGCCATCCTGGTCAACATCTTCGCCGGCATCAACCGCTGCGACTGGGTGGCCGAGGGCGTGGTCCGCGCCCTGCGCGAGAACCCGGTGCCGGTGCCCGTCGTGGTCCGGCTGGCCGGCACCAATGTCGAGGAAGGCCAGAAGATCCTGGCGCAAAGCGGCCTGCCGCTGATCCGCGCCACCACCCTGATGGAAGCCGCCGAGCGCGCCGTCGCCGCATGGCGCGCCGATACCCAGCGCAATCCCAACCTGAGGGCCGTCTGATGAGCATTTTTCTGGATCGCGAAACCCGCGTCATCGTTCAGGGCATCACCGGCAAGATGGCCCGTTTCCACGCCCGCGAGATGATCGACTACGGCACCAATGTCGTGGGCGGCGTCGTGCCCGGCAAGGGCGGCGAGACCTGCGAGGGCGTGCCGGTCTTCAACACCGTCAAGGAGGCGGTGGCCGAGACCGGGGCCGAGGCCACGCTGGTCTTCGTGCCGCCGCCCGCCGCGGCCGACAGCATCATGGAGGCGGCGGATGCCGGCATCCGCTACTGCGTCTGCATCACCGACGGCATCCCGGCCCAGGACATGATCCGCGTCAAGCGCTACATGTACCGCTATCCCAAGGAACGCCGGATGATCCTGACCGGGCCGAACTGCGCCGGCACCATCAGCCCCGGCAAGGCCATGCTGGGCATCATGCCGGGCCATATCTACCTGCCGGGCAATGTCGGCATCATCGGCCGCTCGGGCACGCTGGGCTACGAGGCGGCGGCGCAATTGAAAGAACGCGGGCTGGGCGTCTCGACCTCGGTCGGCATCGGCGGCGACCCGATCAACGGCTCGTCCTTCCGGGACGTGCTCGAGCATTTCGAGCAGGACGACGAGACCCATGTGATCTGCATGATCGGCGAGATCGGCGGCCCGCAGGAGGCCGAGGCGGCGGAATACATCCGCAACCATGTCAGCAAGCCGGTGGTCGCCTATGTCGCCGGCCTGACCGCGCCCAAGGGCCGCACCATGGGCCATGCCGGCGCGATCATCTCGGCCTTCGGCGAAAGCGCCAGCGAGAAGGTCGAGATCCTGGCGGCGGCGGGCGTCACCATGGCCGAGAACCCGGCCGTGATCGGCGAGACCATCGCCAGCGTCATGCAGTAAGGGGGCGGTGATGGCGAAACCCCGAGTTCTTGTCACCCGCCGCTGGCCTGCAGCGGTCGAGGCGCGGCTGTCCGAAATCTTCGACGTGCAGCTGAACCTTGCGGACAAACCCTTGGCGCCCGAGGATTTTCGGGCGGCCATGCAGGAGTATGACGCGATCCTGCCGACGGTGACCGACAAGATCGGCGCCCCGGCGCTGGAGCTGGACAGGCCCCACACCCGCATCCTGGCCAATTACGGGGTGGGCTACAGCCATATCGACCTGAACCGCGTGAACGAGCATGGCATCGTGGTGACCAACACCCCGGACGTGCTGAGCGAATGCACCGCCGACCTGGCGATGACGCTGCTCTTGATGGTTGCCCGCCGCGCCGGCGAGGGCGAGCGCGAGCTGCGCGCCGGGCAATGGACCGGCTGGCGGCCGACGCATCTGGTCGGCACCAAGGTCTCGGGCAAGACGCTGGGCATCGTCGGCTATGGCCGCATCGGCCAGGAAATGGCCCGGCGCGCCCATCACGGCTTCGGCATGACCATCCTGGTCTACAACCGCAGCCCGGTCGCGCCCGAGGTACTGGCCCAGTGCAACGCCGCGCAGGTGGACAGCCTGGACGAGCTGATGCCGCTTTGCGACTTCATCTCGTTGCATTGCCCGGGCGGCGGGGCGAACCGCCACCTGATCGACGCGCGCCGGCTGGACCTGATGCGGCCGGACGCGTTCCTGATCAACACCGCCCGCGGCGAGGTGATCGACGAGGCGGCGCTGTCCCATGCGCTGTGGTTCGACTCGATCGGCGGCGCGGCCCTGGATGTCTTCGACGGAGAGCCAAACATCAATCCGCAGCTCAAGAACAGCGACCGGTTGGTGATGCTGCCGCATCTGGGCAGCGCCACCCGCGAGGCGCGCGAGGCCATGGGCTTCCGCGTCATCGAGAATCTCGAAGACTTCTTTGCGGGCCGCGAGCCCCGCGATCGGGTGAACTGAGATGCGGGCGGGGGCGGCGGATATCAGCGCCGAGCCGTCGGCGGGCCAGGCCGACCGGCTGCGCGGCGAATTGCGCGGCCTTTGGCACCGGGTCATCCAGCGCCACGCGCCGCAGGCGCTGCCGCTGCTGACCGGCGAGGCGGCCGAGCCGCAGGAAGCGGACATGAGCGTCTATCTGCAGGGGCTCGACATCTGGTTCCAGCTGTTGCGGATCATCGACGAACATGCCGCCATGCGGCTGCGTCGCACGGTCGAGTCCCGCTCGGGCCGCGCCGCGATCGAGGGCAGCCTGGCCCGGACCCTGCAATCCGCCCCCGACATGCCGCGCGAAAGCCTGGCGCGCAACCTGCGCCAGCTGCGCGTCGGCCCTACCGTGACCGCCCATCCGACCGAGGCCAAGCGCGTCACCGTGCTGGAGATCCACCGCCGCATCTATCGCGCGCTGGTCCGGCTGGAAAGCCAGCGCTGGACCCCGCAGGAGCGGGCGGCGCTGATGGCCGAAATCGAAAGCGAGATCGACCTGCTCTGGCTGACCGGAGAGCTGCGCCGGCAAAGGCCCTCGCCCCTGAACGAGATCGAATGGGGGCTGCAATTCTTCCGCGACAGCCTGTTCGACGCGGTGCCGAACCTGGTGCGGCAATTCCAGGATGCCGTTGCCGGCCGCTACGGTCCCGGCGAGGAAACCGGCGCGCCGCTGCGTTTCCATTCCTGGATCGGCGGCGACCGCGACGGCAATCCGCATGTCACCGTCGAGACCACCCGCGCCGCGCTGGAGTTGGGACGCGACGCCATCCTCGACCGCTATCTGCAGGGTCTGACCCTGGCCGCCCGGCACCTGAGCATCAGCAGCGAGATCGCCGGCCTGCGGCCCGAGACCCGCGCGCGGCTGGCGGCGGTGATCGACGCGGCCGACCTGCCCGCGGCCGACCGGCAGCGCAATCCGGGCGAGCTGTTCCGCCAGGCGGCCAGCGCCATGCAGCGCCGCATCGCCGCGCTGGCCGGCGGGCCGGGACCGGCCTATCCGCATCTGCGCGATTTCATCGCCGACCTGCGCCGGGTCGAGACGGCGCTGGCCGAGATCGGCGCCGAGACGCTGGCGCACCGGCTGGTGCGGCCGCTGCGCTGGCAGGCCGAGGTCTTCGGCTTCCGCACCGTGACGCTGGACGTGCGGCAGAATTCCTCGGTCACCACGCGGGTTCTGACCGAGATCTGGGCGCAGGCCGGCGCGGTGCCGGAATTCGGCAGCGCCGCCTGGTCGCAGCGGCTGCGCAGCGAACTGGGGCAAGAGGAACTGCCCCGGCTCGACCGTGACGGGCTTGGCGACGAGGCGCGGGAACTGCTGGACCTTCTGGCGCTGCTGCATCGCGCCCGGTTCGGCGCCGATCCGCTGGCCATCGGCACCTTCATCCTGTCGATGACCCGGTCCTGCGACGACCTGCTGGCGGTGTTCCTGCTGGCCCGCCATGCCGGCTTCGGCGCCGAGCGGCTGGACCTGCGCGTGGTGCCGCTGTTCGAGACCATCGACGACCTGTGCGCCGCGCCGCGGATCCTGGACGAGCTGCTGCGGGTGCCGCTGGCCCGCCGCAGCCTGGTGACCGAGGACAACCGGGTCGAGGTCATGCTGGGCTATTCGGACAGCAACAAGGACGGCGGCTTCCTGTGTTCCACTTGGGAACTGGAAAAGGCGCAGCGCAGCATCATGGCGGTGCTGGCGCGGCACGGGCTGGTGCCGGTCTTCTTCCACGGCCGGGGCGGCTCGGTCAGCCGCGGCGGCGCGCCCACCGAACGCGCCATCGCCGCCCTGCCGCGCGGCACCATCAACGGCCAGCTGCGCACCACCGAACAGGGCGAGGTCGTGTCGTCGAAATTCGCCAATCGCAGCACCGCCGAGTATGAGCTGGAGCTGCTGGTCTCCTCGGTCATGGCGCAGTCGCTGCAGACCGCGCCCGAGCCGGTGCGGCCCGAATTCAACGACACGCTGGAAGCGCTGGCGGACATGTCCTGCACCGCCTATCGCGCGCTGCTGCACCGGCCCGGCTTCATCGACTATTTCCGCCAGGCCAGCCCGGTCGAGGAACTGGCGCTGCTGAAGATGGGCTCGCGGCCCACCCGGCGCTTCGGCGCCGGCGGGCTCGAGGATCTGCGGGCGATCCCATGGGTCTTCGCCTGGTCGCAGAACCGCCACCTGATCACCGGCTGGTATGGCTTCGGCTCGGCGGTCGAGACCTTCCGGCGCTTCCACCGCGAGGAGGGCGACGCGCTGCTGCGGCGGATGTTCCGCGACTCGCGCATCTTCCGGCTGATCGTGGACGAGGTCGAGAAATCGCTGTTTCACGCGGATATGCGGATCGCCGAAACCTATGCGGCGCTGGTCCGGGATCCGGCAGTGCGGCAGGACATCTTCGGCCGCATCGGCCAGGAATATCAGCGCAGCTGCGCGGCGGTGGTGTTCCTGACCGGCCAGGCCGGCATCGGCGAGCGTTTTCCCAACATGGCCGGCCGGTTCGGCCGCGTCCGCGCCGATCTGGAGCGGGTGCACGGGCTGCAGGTCAGGCTGCTCGACGACAATCGCCACCGGCCGGGGCCGGGGATTTCCATACCGCTGATGCAGGCCATGAACAGCATCTCGACCGCGCTGGGCTGGACCGGATAGCTGCAATAAGGAGAGAGAGGATATGAACGAACACCCATCCCGGGCGGGCTTTTTCACCGAAACGCTCGCCACCCGCGACCCCGCCATTTTCGGGGCGATCCGGCAGGAGCTTGGTCGTCAGCGCGACGAGATCGAGCTGATCGCGTCCGAGAACATCGTCTCGAAGGCGGTGCTTGAGGCGCAGGGCTCGGTGCTGACCAACAAATATGCCGAGGGCTATCCCGGCAAGCGCTATTACGGCGGCTGCCAGTATGTCGACATCGTCGAGGATCTGGCGATCGAGCGCGCCAAGCAGCTGTTCGACTGCGGCTTTGCCAACGTGCAGCCGAACTCGGGGTCGCAGATGAACCAGGCGGTGTTCCTGGCGCTTCTGCAGCCGGGCGACACCTTCATGGGGCTCGACCTGAATTCGGGCGGCCACCTGACGCATGGCTCGCCGGTCAACATGTCGGGCAAGTGGTTCAACGTCGTCAGCTACGGCGTGCGCCAGCAGGACCAGCTTCTGGACATGGAGGAGATCCGCAGATCGGCGCATGAGCACAAGCCCAAGCTGATCCTGGCCGGCGGCACCGCCTATAGCCGGATCTGGGACTGGGCCGAGTTCCGCAAGATCGCCGACGAGGTGGGCGCCTACCTGATGGTCGACATGGCCCATATCGCCGGGCTGGTCGCCGGCGGCCAGCACCCCTCGCCGCTGCCGCATGCCCATGTGGTGACCACCACCACGCACAAATCGCTGCGCGGCCCGCGCGGCGGCATGGTGCTGACCAACGATGCCGAGATCGCCAAGAAGATCAACTCGGCGGTGTTCCCCGGCCTGCAGGGCGGCCCGCTGATGCATGTGATCGCCGCCAAGGCGGTGGCCTTCGGCGAGGCGCTGCGCCCCGAGTTCAAGGACTATGCCGCGCAGGTGGTCAGGAACGCCCGCGCCATGGCGGACGAGCTGATGAAGGGCGGCATCGACATCGTCTCGGGCGGCACCGACAACCACCTGTGCCTGGCCGACCTGCGGCCGAAGGGCGTGACCGGCAAGGCGACCGAGGCGGCGCTGGGCCGAGCCCATATCACCTGCAACAAGAACGGCGTGCCCTTCGACCCCGAGAAGCCCTTCGTGACCTCGGGGATCCGGCTGGGCGCCCCGGCCGGCACCACCCGCGGCTTCGGCGAGGCGGAGTTCCGCCAGATCGCCCGCTGGATCGTCGAGGTGGTGGACGGTCTGGCCGCGCATGGCGAGGCGGGCAATGCCGAGGTTGAGGCCAAGGTCAAGGCCGAGGTCGAAGCGCTCTGCGCGAAGTTCCCGCTCTACAGCGGCATGTGAGCCGAGGGCGGCGCGCGGGGCATAAGCCCGCGCGCCGCCCAACCGCCGGGCGGGATGCTTGCCGGAACAGCCCCGGAACCAGCGGATCGGCGACGCCCCGGATCGGGGAAAGCCCCGGCAGCAATGACCAGGCGATCACCACCACGACGCCCCCTGTTCGGGAAGGCAAGGCGGGCGCCGCGCATCCTGTCTGCACCGGCAGGCTTGACAGGCGGGGGCCGGATACGGTGACATCGGCGCTCATGACGATGAGTCGACCGGCACCGGCATGACTGCCCGCAGGCTTCCTGCCGACCCGCGACCATCCTCGGCCGGCCCGATCCGGGCCTGCGGCCGGAACCCGACGAAAAGGGAGGGGATGATGAAGATCGTGACCAGCCTGAGCTTTCAAGGCCAGTGCCGCGAGGCGTTCGAATTCTACGCCGAGGTGCTGGGCGGCAAGATCACCGCCGCCATGCCCTATGGCGATGCGCCGCCCGGCATGCCGATCACCGACGAGAAATACAAGACCTGGCTGATGCATTGCTGGCTCGAGGTCGGCGACCAGGCGTTGATGGGCGCCGATATGGACGTGGCCTGGGCACCCAATATCGACAAGCCGAAGAACGGCTTCGACGTCACCCTGCATACCGAGGATGCCGAGCAGGGCCGGCGCTGGTTCGAGCGGCTGGCCGAAGGCGGCAAGCCGGTCATGCCCTTCGGCGAGACCTTCTGGTCGCCCGGCTTCGGCTCGCTGGTGGACAGGTTCGGGGTGCCCTGGATGATCAACACCATCCCCGCCGCCGGCTGGCAGTCCACGCAGGGCTAGGGCGCCGATTGCCGGGCGGGTGGTTTCAGGCCATCGCCCGCAGCGCCTGTTCGGCGATCACCCGGTCCGGCACGATGACCAGCTTGCCGATGAAATCGCGGCCGCGCTCGACGAACAGGCGTTCGGCCTCGCGCAGGCGGGACAGCGGCATGATCCCGGCCAGAACCGGCCTCAGCCGGTTGTCGCGGATCCAGCCGATCAGTTGCCGGGCCTCGGCGCGGGTGCCGTGCGAGACGCCGAAGATCTGCACCTGGTTCAGATAGATCAGCGTCCAGGGCAGGGCGGTCACATTGCCGGCGCTGGCCCCGGCGATGGACAGGCGGGGCAGGGTGCTGCGGCCGCGCATGTCGCGGCACATGGCCTGGATCAGCGGCACGGTCATCCCGCCGCCGACCAGATCCATCACCGCGTCGATGCGGGCGCCGCCGGTCGCGCGCTCGATGGCTTGCGGCCAGTCGGCGACGCCGCCGCGGTCGATCACCGTCTCGGCGCCGAGCGCGCGCAGCGCCTCGGCCTTGCCGGCGCTGGCGATGGCATGGGGAACCGCGCCGATCACCCGGCAGAGCTGCAAAAGCGCGGTGCCGACCCCGCCCGAGGCGCCGGTGACCAGCACATGCTCGCCCGCCTTTACCCCGGCCGCGGTCAGCATCCGGTAACCCGTCTGCCAGGAACACATGCCCAGCGTCGCCAGCTCGGCATCGCTCAGCGCCGGGTTGGCGATGGCGTGGAACTGGTCGGCGGGAAAGCAGCCATATTCCGCGAAGCCGCCATCGGCGCCATGGCCGAAATAATCGGGCGCCAGGTTCAGGTCGTCGCGGGCGTCGGGATAGATGTTGAAATCCAGCAGCCCCCGTTCGCCGATGCGCTGCGGCGCGACGCCCGCGCCCACCGCGACGACATGGCCGACCACGTCCGCACCCTGGATGCGCGGAAAGGCCAGCGTGTTCCCGGCCATGGCGAAAGAAGTGACGGCGCCGTCATCGGCGGTGGAGTAAAGCCCCTCGCGCACCTTGCGGTCGGTGTTGTTCTTGGCGCAGGCGGTGATGCGCACCAGCACCTCGCCCGGGCCGGGGCGGGGCACCGGCCAGTCCCGGCGCCATTCCAACCGCTCGGGACCGCCATGGCCGGTCAGGACCATGGCGCACATGGTTTCGGGAACCGCCGCCACGGGTCAGCCCAGGGTTTCGCGCAGCGCGTCGGCGGTGGCGTCGACGATCGCGTCGGCCTCGGCCTCGGTCAGGCAGAGCGGCGGGGCCAGGCCGATGATGTCGCCTTGCGGCATGGCCCGCGCGATCACGCCGCGCTTGAGCATGGCCGCGACCGCCTTGCCGCCGATGCCCTCGGCCGCATCGAAGAAGCCGCGGCTGTCGCGGTCGCGCACCAGCTCGACGGCGCAGAGCATGCCCTCGCCGCGGATCTCGCCCACGTTCGGATAATCGCCCAGGGCGGCGCGCATGCGGTCGTTCAGATAGCGGCCGACCCGGCCGGCATTCTCGACCAGCCCCAGCTTGTCGATCAGTTGCAGATTGGCGATGCCCGCCGCCGCGCCGATGGGATGGGCGGAATAGGTCCAGCCATGGCCCAGCACGCCATATTCGTCGCTGCCCTGCATCAGCACGTCCCAGACCTTCTGCCCGACGATGCTGCCCGACAAGGGCGCATAGGCCGAGGTCAGGCCCTTGGCGATGGTGATGATGTCCGGGGTCATGCCGTAATGGTCCGAGCCGAACATCGACCCCAGCCGGCCGAAGCCCGTCACCACCTCATCGGCGATCAGCAGGATGTCGTGACGCGCCAGCACCTTCTGGATGGCGTCCCAGTAGCCTTTCGGCGGTGGCACGATGCCGCCGGTGCCCAGCACCGGCTCGCCGATGAAGGCGGCGATGGTGTCGGCGCCCTCGGCCGTGATCAGCCTTTCCAGCTCCTCGGCGCAATGGGCGCTGAACTGTTCCTCGGACATGCCGGCGTCCTGGCGGCGATAGTAATAGGGCGCCTCGGTATGGATCACCTGCGCCAGCGGCAGGTCGAATTTCTTGTGGAAAAGCTCCAGCCCGGTCAGCGAACCGGTCATCAGCCCCGAGCCGTGATAGCCCCGCCACCTCGAAATGACCTTCTTTTTCTGCGGCAAGCCACGGATATTGTTGTAATACCAGACCAGCTTGATGTTCGTCTCATTGGCATCCGAACCGCCGAGGCCGAAATAGACCCGCGCCATGTGCCCGGGCGCCCGGTCCATGACCATCTTGGCCAGCGTGATCGAGGCTTCCGAGCCATGGCCGGCATAGGCATGGTAATAGGCCAGTTCGCGCGCCTGTTTGGCGATGGCCTCGGCGATCTCGGGCCGGCCATAGCCCACGTTCACGCAATAAAGCCCGGCGAAGCCGTCCAGCAGCCGGTTGCCGTCGCGGTCGGTGATGTAGACGCCTTCCGCGCCCGAGACGATGCGCTGCGCACCTTCGCCACGCGCGAACTGGCCCAGATTGGTCGAGGGGTGGAACAGGCTTTCGCGGTCCCATTTGGACAGCTGGTCATTGGTCAGCATCATGCTCTCCTTGTCTCTGCCCAGTCGCGGCAGACGTATTTGATTTCGGTGAAGGCCTCGAGCCCGTGGCGGCTGCCCTCGCGGCCAAGGCCCGATTGCTTCATGCCGCCGAAGGGGATCGGCGCGCCGGTGACCTTGGTGCGGTTCACCGCGACCATGCCGAATTCCAGGGCGCGGGACAGGCGATAGATGCGGCGCGGGTCGCGGCTGTGGACATAGGCGACAAGGCCGTATTCGGTGGCATTGGCGATGTGCACCGCCGCGTCCTCGGTGTCGAAGGCGGCGATGGCGGCGACGGGGCCGAAGGTCTCCTCGCGGAAGATCAGCGCCTCGGCGGGCACGTCGGCCAGCACGGTCGGGCGATAGAACAGCGGCCCCTGCGGGTCGCGGTCGCCGCCGGTCAGAAGGCGCGCGCCCCTGGCCAGCGCGTCGGCCACATGCTCCTCTTGCTTCTGGACCGCGCCTTCGTTCATCAGCGGGCCCAGGTCGCGATCCTCGATGCCCGGCCCCAGCGTCAGCGCGGCGGCGGCGGCGGTGAAGCGGCGGCAGAATTCGTCATAGACCGGCTGCTCGATCAGGAAACGGTTGGCGCCCAGGCAATCCTGGCCCGAGGTGGCGAACTTGGCCTTGATCGCCTCGTCCACCGCCAGATCGAGATCGCAATCGGCGAAGACGATGAAGGGCGCGTGCCCGCCCAGTTCCAGCACCAGCCGCTTTACCGTATCGGCGCTTTGGCGATAGAGCAGCTTGCCGACACGGGTCGAGCCGGTGAAGGAAAGCGCCCGCACGCGCGGATCGGCGCACCATTCGGCGACGATCTCGGGCGCCTCGCCGGTCACCACGTTGAAGACGCCGGCAGGGAACCCCGCCCGATCCGCCAGTTCCGCCAGCGCGGTGGCGGAAAGCGGCGTCTCGGCCGAGGGATGCACCACTACGGTGCAGCCCGCCGCCAGCGCCGCCGCCGCCTTACGGGTGATCATGGCGCAGGGAAAATTCCAGGGCGTGACCAGCGCCGCAACGCCCAGCGGCTCGCGCCACAGCTCCATTTCGGCGGTGGACAGGTGCGAGGTCACGCTTTCGATATTCGGGCGCTTGGCTTCCTCGGCATAGAACTCGACGAAGCTGGCGGCATAGTCGATCTCGCCGCGGGCTTCCGACAGCGGCTTGCCCTGTTCGGCGGTCATGATCCGCGCCAGATCCTCGCGCGATTCCACGATCAGCCGGTGCCAGCGCATCAGCACCGCGGCGCGTTCCTGCGGCAGCAGCGCCGACCAGCCGGCAAAGGCCGCCTGCGCCGCATCCACCGCCGCGCGGGCCTGCGCGGCGTCCAGCCGCGCCACCTGCGCCACGGGCTCGCCGGTCGCGGGGTCGGTGACGGGAAAGCGCGGCCCGCCCAGCCAGGCGCCGTTCACGAAGGCATCCTCGCGCATCAGGGTCTTGTCGGTAATCATGGCTGAACCTCCACGCCGATGACGGCGACGCAATCGCCGGGTTTCACGATGCCGGGGAAATGCCGCGCCATCATCAGGCCGCCGCGGCGGGCATGGACCGCGACCGGGGCCAGGCCGGTGCGGGTCACCGGGAAGATGCGGGCGACGGGCTGGCCCTGTTCGACCGCATCGCCCAGATCGGCCAGGAACTCGATCAGCCCGCCATCCTCGGCAAAGGTGAAGCAATCCGCGTCGGGCATGTCGAGCCAGCGCGTCGGCTGCGCCGCCACCTCGCCCCGCAGCACCCCGGCCGCGACCAGCAGGTTGCGCAGGCCCCGCTTGGCGATCCCCGCGGTGCGGGCGCTGGCGGTGCCGCCGCCGCCCAGTTCGGTGGTGACGAAGGTCTTGCCCATTTCCTCGGCCGCGGTGTCATACATGCCGACCGCGTCGATCTCGAGCATCCTGACCGACCAGGGCGCCCCGAAGGCGCGCACAAGATCGAAGGCCGCCGCCTCCTGCCGCTTGTCGGGCAGGATATGGGCGGCGCAATAGGGCAGGAAATCCAGGGTCTTGCCGCCGGAATGGAAATCCAGCACCACATCCGCCATCGGCAGCAGCACGCGCTGGAAATAATCCGCGAGTTTCTGCGTCACCGTGCCGTCGGGCCGGCCCGGAAAGCTGCGGTTCAGGTTGCCCCTGTCGATGGGCGAGGTGCGGGTGCCGGCGGCGAAGGCCGGATAGTTCATCGCCGGCACGATGATCAGCCGGCCGGTCACCTCTTCGGCCCGCACCGTTGCGGCCAGGTCGAAAAGCGCGATCGGCCCTTCATATTCGTCGCCGTGGTTGGCGCCGGTCAGCAGCGCCGTCGGGCCCTCGCCGTGGTTGACCACGGTGATCGGGGTCATGACCGAGCCCCAGGCCGCATCGTCGCGCGAATGCGGCAGGCGCAGGAAGCCGTGGCTCACCCCCGGCGCCGCGAAATCCACCGTCGCCGCGATGGGCGAGGGCGCAAGCTGCATCTGCAACATGGCGCTAATCCTTCACGAACAGCTGACGCGGGACATTGGCAAGGCATTCCACGCCGGTCTCGGTGATCAGGATCGACTCGGTGATCTCCAGCCCCATGTCCTCCAGCCAGAGGCCGGTCATGAAATGGAAGGTCATGCCGGGCTGCAGCACGGTGCGGTCGCCGGGGCGCAGCGACATGGTGCGCTCGCCCCAATCCGGCGGGTAGCTGACGCCGATGCCGTAGCCGGTGCGGTTGTCCTTGACGATGCCGTATTTGGCCAGCACCTCGAAGAAGCCCTTGGCGATGTCCTCGCAGGAATTGCCGGGCTTCGCGGCGGCAAGCCCGGCCTCCATCCCCTCCAGCGTCGCCTTTTCCGCATCCAGGAAAGCCTGCGTCGGCCGGCCCAGGAACACCGTGCGCGACAGCGGCACGTGATAGCGGTGATAGCAGCCGGCGATCTCGAAGAAGGTGCCTTCGCCCGATTTCATCGGCCTGTCGTCCCAGGTCAGGTGCGGGGCCGAGGCATCGCGGCCCGAGGGCAGCAGCGGCACGATGGCCGGATAGTCGCCGCCGATGCCGTCCACGCCGCGGGTGCCGGCGTCATAGATTTCGGCCACCAGGTCGCATTTGCGCATCCCGACCTGCACCTTGTCGAGAATGCGGGCGTGCATCGCCTCGACGATGCGGGCGGCGTTGCGCATATAGGCGATCTCCTGCGGCGATTTCACCGCGCGCTGCCAGTTCACCAGCGCCGTGCAATCGCTGAAGCGCGCATCCGGCAGGTTCCGCGTCAGGCTGGCGAAGGCGGCGGCGGTGAACCAGTAATTGTCCATCTCGACGCCGATGCGCTTCGCGCCCCAGCCCTTGTCCTTCAGGATGCCCGACAGGTAATCCATCGGATGCATCTCGGGGTTCTGCACGTAATGGTCCGGATAGCCGACGATGTTTTCGGGGCGCAGATAGGCGGTCAGCCTGGCGCCGTTCGCGTCCTGTCCGCGGCCGAACCAGAGCGGCTCGCCCTCGGGCGGCACCACCACGCATTGATGCACATAGAAGGACCAGCCGTCATAGCCGGTCAGCCAGTTCATGTTAGACGGGTCGGTGACGATCAGCAGATCGACGCCCTTCTGTTCCATCGCCCGGCGGGTCTTGACGAGGCGCTCGGCATATTCCTCGCGGGTGAATTTCAATGCGACATCTGTCATGGCGGTTTCTCTTACAGGGTGAAGGAGCGGCCGGCCCCGGCCTGGCCCGCGCGGGCCAGTGCCAGGGTGGCGATGGCGGTGTCCTGGATGCCGGTGCCGGTCAGGTCGGCCAGGGTGATCTGTTCGGAATCGGTGCGGCCGGGGCGCTGCCCGGCAAGGATCTGGCCAAGCTCGGGGAAATCCCGCGCGACCAGCGGGGAATGGCGCAGCTCGCCCAGTTCGCGGGTCTGCGACAGGCGGTCGGCGACGTAATGGGCGCGCGCGATCAGCTCCGGCGCGATCTCGTTCTTGTGCTGGGCATCCGAGCCCATGGCGGTGACATGGGTGCCGGGGGCGATGTCGGCGGCGGTCAGGATGGGCCGTTCGGAAGGCGTGGTGGTGACCACCAGATCGGCCGCCCGCGTGGCGCCGGCCACGGTGCCGGCGGCGATCACCGGGATGCGCAGGGCGGCGGTCATCTCGGCCGCGAAAGCCTGCGCCTTGGCCGGATCGCGGGCCCAGACCCGCGCCCCGGTCAGCGGCCGCACCAGCGCCAGCGCCTGCAGCTGCATCCGCGCCTGCATCCCGGCGCCCAGGATCGCCGCCGTGGTCGCATCCGGCCGGGCCAGCGCATCGGCGGCCACTGCGCCTGCGGCGGCGGTGCGCACATCGGTCAGGTAGCCGTTGTCCAGCAGCAGCGCCTCGACCAGCCCGGTCGTCGCGGACAGCACCACCATCATGCCGTTGGTCGAGGGCAGGCCAAGCGCCGGGTTGCCGAAGAAGCCGGGCGAGATCTTGATGGCGAAATGCGAAAGCCCCGGGACATAGGCGGTTTTCACATCGACCTCGCCCCGGTGCTCGGGGATGTCCAGGCGCAGGATCGGCGGCATGGCCACGGGTTTCGTCGCCAGCGCCACGAA
Organism: Paracoccus sp. TOH; assembly: GCF_030388245.1. Taxonomy (NCBI): domain Bacteria; kingdom Pseudomonadati; phylum Pseudomonadota; class Alphaproteobacteria; order Rhodobacterales; family Paracoccaceae; genus Paracoccus; species Paracoccus sp. TOH. Next base: position 117,237 of record NZ_CP098360.1, on the reverse strand, counting down.
ACCCTCGCGGATGCAGGCCACGGCCTGGGCGTCCAGCGGCACCAGGGCGCGCAATTCGGTCTCGGTCAGGATGGTCACGGGCGGTCTCATGCGGCCTCCGCCATGATGCGGCTGTGCAGCGCGGGGTCGATATTCGCGCCGGAAAGAATGCAGACGGTCGGGCCCCGCGGGACGAACCTGCCGGCCAGCAGCGCGGCGCTGCCGACGCTGGCCGCGCCCTCGACGACATGGCCGGCGCGGCCGAGATGGCGGATGCCGGCGGCGATCTCGGCCTCGGTCAGCAGGATCACATCGTCCAGCAGGTCGCGGCACAGGGCGAAGGTCACGCGGTTCTGCAAGCCGATGCCGCCGCCGAGGCTGTCGGCCAGGCTGGGGCTTTCGGTGACCGCCACCGGATGGCCGGCGGCCAGGCTCGCGGCCATGGCGGCGCCGTTTTCCATGGTCAGGCCGATGACGCGGGTTGCCGGCGACAGCGCCTTGATCGCCACCGCGACCCCGGCGGCAAGGCCGCCGCCAGAAAGCGGCACCAGCACCGCCTCGGGCGTGCCGATTTCCAGGCCGATGGTGCCCTGGCCCGTCACCACCGCCTCATGGTCGAAGGGCGGGATCTCGGTCATGCCCTCCTGCGCCACGGCGCGGGCGACCTCGGCCATGGCCTCGTCCTGGCTGGCGCCGGTGATGCGGACCTGGGCGGCAAGGTCGCGGATCGCCTGCACCTTGTTCTCGGGCACCAGCCGCGACAGGCAGACGGTGGCGGGCACGCCCAGCGCCCGGGCGGCATGGGCCAGCGCCCGGCCGTGATTGCCGGTCGAGGCGGTGACGACGCCGCGCGCCAACGCCTCGGGCGGCAACGACAGGATGGCATTGGTCGCGCCGCGCAGCTTGAAGGCGCCGGTGGTCTGGCGGTATTCGCATTTCAGCCAGATGGGCTGGCCCAGCCGCGCCGACAGCACCTCGTCGCGCAGCAGCGGCGTTTCCGCCACATGGCCGCGGATGCGCCGGGCGGCGGCGCGGATATCGTTCAGGGTCACGCTCATGCCAGCCCCATCAACTGGCCGGGCGCCACCGGCCCGGTCACGCCGCAGGCCCGCGCCGCCGCCCAGAGCGTGGCGGAATTGGCCGAGACCACCGGCACGCCCACCGCATCCTCGATCCGGTCGATGATCGCGCAGGCGCGCAGGGCGGTGCAGGCGACGAACAGCGCCTGGCTGCCCGGTGCCAGCGCGGTGCGCGCGGCCTCGACGATGCTGGCGTGCGACAGCCGCGCCATCTCGCGGTCGTCGGTCAGGTTCAGGCAGGAGACGCCTTGCAGCGCGAAGCCGCCGGTTTCGAAACAATCCGCCATCGGTTGCGTCGTGCGCGGCGTATAGGGGGTCAAGAGGGTGATCCGATCCGCCCCCAGCGCCCTGAGCGCCGCGAAACCGGCCGAGATCGGCGTGATCGGCTGCGCCGAAGCCTTGCCCAGCCGGATCGCGTCCCGCACCGCCCGGTCGCCGATCACCACCGAGGCCGAGGTGCAGCTATAGACCACCGCGTCCAGTTCCTCCTCGGGCAGGATCAGCGCCGCCGCCGCCGTCACGTCGCGGGCCATGGCGGCCAGCGTCTCGGGCGTCACCGGGTTGGCGAAGGGGATGCGGGTCGCATAGACGCCGACGCCATGCGCCGGCAGGGCGGCGAAATCGACCTCGGTCGTGTGATCGGTGGCCAGCGTCACCAGGCCGACGCGGCGCGGCAGCGGCCGGTCGTCCAGAGCAAGGGGAACGGACAGGACAGTCACCGCGAAATCCTCCCATAACGGCGTTCCAGCCAGCGCAGCGCCACCACCGAGATCAGGCTGACGACCAGGAACATCACCCCGACCAGCGTCATCGGCTCGACATAGCGATAAGAGCTGTTGGCCACCGACTTGGCCTGGTTCATCAGCTCCAGCACGGTGATCGCGGACAGCAGCGGCGTTTCCTTGAACATGGCCAGCAGATAGTTCGCCATGGCCGGGATCATCGGCGGCACCGCCTGCGGCAGCACCACATGCAGCCAGGTCTGGCGCGTGGTCAGGTTGGTGGCCTTCGCGGCCTCCCATTGCCCGCGCGGCACCGCCTCGATGCCGCCGCGATAGACCTCGGCGGCATAGGTGGCGTAATGCAGCCCCATGCCGATCACGCCTGCGGTCAGCGCCGGCAGGCGCAGCCCCAGATCGGGCAGCACGTAGAAGATGAAATACAGCTGCACCAGCAGCGGCGTGCCGCGGATGAACTCGACCACGAAGCCGGTGCCGCGCGCCACCAGCCGGTTCGGCGAGCGGCGCAGGATGGCGAAGACCAGCCCCAGCACCGCCGCGACGATGGCGCCAAGCGCGGTGGTGACCAGGGTGATGCGAAAGCCGGCCAGCAGGGTCGGCATGATCGACCAGGCGAAATTCCAATCCCATTCCATCTCAGCGCACCCCGTCCAGGCCGCGCGTCACCCGCCGCTCCAGCCGGCGCATGCCGAAGGAAACCGCCGAGGACATGGCGAAATACAGCAGCAGGATGGTGACGAAGGGCATCAGCGTGCTGCCGGTCTGCGAACGCACCACCTGCGCCTGGAAGGTCATGTCCGACAGCGAGATCAGCGACACGACCGAGGTGGCCTTCAAAAGCTCGATGGCATTGTTGCAGAAGGTGGGCAGCATCAGCGGCAGGGCCTGCGGCAGGATGACATGGCGCATGCGCTGGAAGCGGGTCAGGTTGACGGCGACGCAAGCCTCAAGCTGGTCGCGCGGCACGGCCAGGATGGCGCCGCGCACCACCTCGGCCCCATAGGCGCCGACATTCAGCCCCAGCGCCATCACCCCGGCCTGCATCGGCGTCAGCTCCGCCCCGGTCATCGGCAGCACGAAATAGATCCAGAACAGCTGCACGAAGATCGAGGTGCCGCGGAAGAACTCGATATAGGCGGTCGCCAGCCAGCGCACCGGGGCGCGGCGCGAGATGCGGCCCAGCCCGGCGATGAAGGCCACCACCAGCGCCAGGGCCGAGCCCATCAGGGTCAGCTTGACGGTGACCCATGCCCCCTGAAGGATGAGTGTCAGATATCCTGCCCAGTCGCCCATGCGCCGAAGCCTGCCTCTTTCGCTGATGGAAGGGCGGGGCCGGGCCCCGCCCGGGTGGTCACTGCGCGGCGCAGAGCTTGTCGCGCGTGGTGGACATCGCCGCGGCGGCCGAGAAACCATAGGGCTCGACGATCTTGGCGAATTCGCCGGATTCCTTCAGCTTGGCCAGTTCCACGTCGAAGGCGTCGCGCAGGGCGGTGTCGTTCTTGTTGAAGGCGGCGCCGTCGCAATAGACCGGGGCGCCCTCGACCGGGGCGAAGACCTCCAGATTGGCGTCGCCCGACTTCGCCAGCAGGTCGTTCAGCGACAGCACCGGCAGCGAATAGGCGTCGATGCGGCCGTCCTGCACCATCTTCAGCCCGGATTGCGGGTCGGGCACCACGATCAGCCGGTCGCGCGGCACGCCGGCATCCAGCGCCAGCTTTTCCTCGGTGCCGCCGCCGGGCGCGCCCAGCTTGGCCGCGGCGTCATTCGCGATGTCGGAATAGGATTTGAAGCCCTTGGGATTGCCCTTGGGCACCAGAAGCGCCTCGGCATCGCACAGGATCGGTTCGGAATAGGCGACGGCGTTGCAGCGTTCGGGCTTCATGAACAGGCCGGCGGTGATCGCATCGACGCGGCCGGCCTGCAGGCTGGGGATCATCGCGCCATATTCGGCGATCGAGGCCTCCAGATCCTTGATCCCCAGCTTCTCGAACACCGCGCGCGCCACGTCCGGCGCCGCGCCCGAGACCTTGCCGTCCGAGGCGACGGCGGTATAGGGCGGCTCGTTGCCGATGGCGATGCGGACATAGCCCTGTTCCTTCAGGTCGTCGAGCTTGTCGGCCAGGGCGGGCAGCGGCGCGGCCAGCAGCGCCGCGACAATCAGGCATTTCTTCATCATTCTCTCCTGTCGGGTTGGCATCACACGCGCTGTCCGGCGGCGATGATCTTGCGCAGGAAGGACTTCGTGCGGTCCTCTTGCGGCGCGGTGAAGATCTGGGCGGGCGGGCCCTGCTCGACGATGCGGCCCTTGTCGAAGAACAGCACGCGATCGGCGAAATCATGGGCGAAGCCCATCTCATGCGTGACCAGCAGCATGGTCATGTCGGTTTCGGCGGCCAGGCGCTTCATCACCTCCAGCACCTCCTCGACCAGTTCCGGGTCCAGCGCCGAGGTCACCTCGTCGAACAGCATGATCTGCGGCTGCAGCGCCAGCGCGCGGGCGATGGCGACGCGCTGCTTCTGGCCGCCGGACAACTGGCTGGGCATGTAATCGGCCTTGTCGGCCAGTCCCACCATGTCCAAAAGCCCGCGCGCCCGCTTCTCGGCCACGGCCCGGGTCTCGCCCTTGGTCAGCATCGGCGCGAGCGTGATGTTCTGCAAGACCGACTTGTGCGGGAACAGGTTGAAGTGCTGGAACACCATGCCGATATGGCGGCGCATCTTGTGCAGATGCGTCTCGTCCGCCGCCACCTCGGCGCCGTGTCTTTGCATGTGGTAAAGCGGCTCGCCGCAAACCTCGATGCGCCCGCCCGAGATGCCCTCCAGCGTCATCAGGATGCGCAGGATGGTGGTCTTGCCCGAGCCCGAGGGACCGATCAGCGCCAGCTTCTCGCCCTTCATCACGTCGAAGTTCAGCCCGTCGATGACGGTCAGCGTCCCGAAGGATTTGCGCAGGTCCTGGATGCGGATGATCGGCTGGTCCAAAGGCGTCCCCCTTGCTGATGGGTGAACTTTTGCAGCCCGAATAAATCAGGTCAATATTAAAATAATATCATGACAATTTTTACTTTGTCCTGCCCGTCAGATCAGCGGCAGCAGCGGTTCCGCCGTGCTGCCCAGGGTCTCGGCCACCAGGGTCAGGCCGCGGCGCAATTCGTCGGCGCTGGTCGAGCCGAGCGCGATTCGCACCGCGTCGCGCCGGCTGCGCTCGCTCAGCCGGAAGGCGCGACCCGAGGCGATGGCGACGCCGCGCTGCCGGGCCTGGGCGACGAATTCCTCCTCGTCGCGGCCGGGCGGCAGCTCCAGCCAGATATGCAGGCTTTGCGGATGGGCGCGGAAGGGCGTGGCGCCCAAAACCTCGCGCGCGATGCGGTGGCGGCCGGCCAGGGCATCGCGCTGCCAGCCGATCAGCCGGTCGACGGTGCCGTCGGTGATCCAATGGCTCAGCAGCTCGACCATGGCCGGGGTGGCCATCCAGTTGGTGACCAGGTGCCGGTTGGCGGTGGCCGGGGCGATGCGCGGCGGCGAGAGCAGCCAGGCCACCCGCAGCCCCGGCAGCGTGGTCTTGGTGAAGCCATGGATATGCAGCACCCGCTCGGGCGCCAGCACCGCCATGGGCGGCGGGCGGTCCGGGATCATCGCGTTCAGCATGTCGTTTTCGATGATCAGCAGGTCGTGGCGGCGGGCGACGGCGGCCAGCTCGGCCCGGCGCTCGGTGCCGGTCATGATCGCCATGGGATTGATCGCCGCCGGCTGCATGTAGAGCGCGCAGAGGCTGCCCTTGCGGGCCAGATGGTCCAGCGCCTCGGGGATGATGCCGTCCTCGTCGATCGGCAGGCCCTCCAGGTGCAGGCCCAGGTATTTGCACAGCGGCATCAGCAGGTGATGGGTCAGCGCGGCGGCGGCCAGGGTGCCGCCCGCCGGCACCGCGCTCATCACCGCGGTGGTGATGGCGGATGTGGCGCCGTCGGTGATGGTGATGTTGTCGGGCGCCGCCTCGATGCCCTTGCGGCGCAGCCAGTCGGCCGCGACCTGCCGGTGCTGCGGCAGCACCGAGTTCGGCCGGAAGGACAGCGCCGCCGGGGCGGTCAGGTTCTCGGCCACCCAATGCAGTCCTTCGCGGAAGGTCTCGACATGCATCCGCTCGGTGACGGGCTTCAGGATCGACAGATCCACCAGCTCGCCCAGCCGTTCGGCCAGATAGGGCGGCGTGTTCTCGGCCCCCGGCGGCAGCACGAAGGAGCCGCGCCCGATCTCTCCGACCACCAGGCCGCGGCGGATCAGCTCCTCGTAGGCGCGCGAGACGGTCTGCACCGACAGCCCCAGATCGTCGGCCAGCCGGCGTTGCGGCGGCAGCCGGGTGCCGGCGGGAAGCTGGCCCTCGCGGATCGCCCGGGCATATTGCTCGGCAAGCGAGAGATAGGCTGGCCGGTGCAGGGTGCCGGGATCGGGGGACCAGATTGTCATGAAATTAACTTAGGACAATTATGGCGGATGGCAAGAATGTTTTGGTTTGCGGCGATAGGTTATCGCCGGGCCGCCGCATGGCCGCCGTTCAGCCGGCGCAGCGACAGCTCCAGCCGCGCCTCGGCGGTGCGGATCTCGTGGCTGGCCTGGCGCAGATAGCGGATATGTTCGCCGGCCGCGCGCCGGGCAGCTTCCGCATCGCGATCGAGAACGGCTTTGGCGATGGCGCGGTGCTGCTGGCGCAGCAGCTCGCGGATGGCCGGCACCGCGAACAGCCGGCTGCGGTTCTGCATCACGTCCGACCGCAGCACACCCGCCAGCGCCTGCATGATCTGCAAGAGCGTCAGGTTGTGGCTGGCCTCGTAGATCAGCAGGTGCAGCTCGGCATCCGCCTCGGCCTCCTCGCCGGGATCGGCCTGGGCATGGGCGCGGTCCATGCGCCCGAGGCAGTCGCGGATGCGCGCCAGCTCGACCTCGGTGGCGCGCTCTGCCGCCAGCCCCGCGGCCGCGCTTTCGACGATGCCGCGAAATTCCAGGTAGTCGTCCGCCGCCTCGGCATGGCGGGCCAGCATGGCCAGCAACGGGTCGGTGATCGCCGCCCGGCCCAGGGCCGCCACGCGGCTGCCGCGCCCGCCGGCGCCCGTCAGCAGCCCGCGCTCTTCCAGGATCTTCAGCCCGTCGCGCAGCGTCGAGCGCGACACGTTCAGCCGTTCGGCCAGCTCGCGCTCGGGCAGAAGCCGCTCCTCGGGGCGCAGCGAGCCTTCCAGGATCAGTGCCTCGATATGCTGGGCCACCGCCTCGGCGGCGCGTTCGGATTTGACGGAAGCCTGGGTCATGGGCGCTCATGCGGTTGTCGGACTGGCGGCCATGTAAGCATAGGGCGCAATTCCGGTCCAGAAAAATACCGATTGACGATCATGGTTTGAAAATTATACCAAAAAGACAGTATTGCCGACCGCGGGAGGAGAGCTTGTCCGGTATCGCCATGCCCCAGCCCGATGCGGGCATCCTGGCGCGCGCGCCGCAGATCGTCGCGGCCCTGCGCGCGGTGCTGCCCCAGGATGCCGTGATCTGGGATCCCGAGGAGACGCGCGCCTATGAATGCGACGCGCTGACCGCCTATCGCTGCCCGCCGCTGGCGGTGGTGCTGCCGCGCACGACCGCAGAAGTTGCCGCCGCCATGCGCGTCTGTCACGAAATGCGGGTGCCGGTGGTGCCGCGCGGCGCGGGAACCTCGCTGGCCGGGGGCGCGCTGCCCACGGCGGATTCGGTCATCATCGCCACCCTGCGCCTGCGCGAGGTGCTGGAGATCGACACCGCGAACCGCTTCATCCGGGTGCAGACCGGCGTGACCAACCTGTCGGTCAGCGCCGAGCTGGAGCCGCACGGCTTCTTCTATGCGCCCGACCCGTCCTCGCAGCTGGCCTGCACCATCGCCGGCAATATCGCGATGAACTCGGGCGGGGCGCATTGCCTGAAATACGGCGTCACTACCAACAACCTGATGGGCGCCACCGTGGTCCTGCCCACCGGCGAGGTGGTCGAACTGGGCGGGACCGAGATGGGGCCGATGGGCCTCGATCTGATGGGCCTGCTTTGCGGCTCGGAAGGCCAGCTCGGCATCGTGACCGAGGCGACCCTGCGCATCCTGCCGCGGCCCGAGGGGGCGCGGCCGGTGCTGATCGGCTTCGACGGCGCCGAGGTGGCGGGGGAATGCGTGGCGCGGATCATCCGCTCGGGCGTGCTGCCGGTCGCCATCGAATACATGGACGATGTCTGCCTGCGCGCGGTCGAGACCTTCGCCCAGGCCGGCTATCCCGATTGTGCCGCGGTGCTGATTGTCGAGGTCGAGGGCTCGCCGGCCGAGATCGACCACCAGATCGCCCGCATCCGCGAGATCGCCGATGCGCTGAACCCGGTCGAGTTCCGCGAAAGCCGCAACGAGGGCGAGGCGATGGCGATCTGGAAGGGCCGCAAATCGGCCTTTGGCGCCATGGGCCGGCTGGGCGACTATATCTGCCTGGACGGCACGGTGCCGGTGGGGCAACTGCCCTATACGCTGAAGATGATCGGGGAACTGTCGCGCCGGCACGGGCTGGAGGTGGCGAACGTCTTTCATGCCGGCGACGGCAACATGCATCCGCTGATCCTGTTCAACGCCAACAAGCCCGGCGATCTGGAGCGCGCCGAGGCTTTCGGCAACGACATCCTGCGGCTTTGCGTCGATGTCGGCGGCTGCCTGACCGGCGAGCATGGCGTGGGCATCGAAAAGCGCGACCTGATGGGCAAGCAATATGACGACCCCGACCTGGCGATCCAGATGGCGGTCAAGGACGTTTTTGACCCGCGCTGGCTGCTGAATCCGGCCAAGGTGTTTCCGCTGGACGCGAGCCGGCCCTGGCGCGAGGAGGCAGCCGCCCGATGATCCCCGACACCCCCAGCCGCGCGGGCCTCAGCCCCGCCGGCGAGGCCGAGCTTGCCGTCCTGATCGCCGAGCGGTTCGCCGCCCGCCAGCCCCTGCGCATCGCCGGCGGCGGCACGCGGGTCGAGACCGGCGCCGTGCCGGGCGACATCCTGTCGACCGCCGCGATCTCGGGCGTCGTGACCTATGAGCCGGGCGAGATGACGCTGATCGCCCGCGCCGGCACGCCCCTGGACGAGATCCAGGCCATGCTGGCCGCCGAGGGGCAGGCGCTGGCCTTCGAGCCCGCCGACATGCGCCGCGTGCTGGGCCGCGATGGCACGCCGACCATCGGCGGCGCGGTCGCGGCCAATGCCAGCGGCCCGCGCCGGCTGCTGGCCGGGGCCTGCCGCGACCATCTGCTGGGCGTGCGCTTCGTCGACGGGCAGGGCAGGGTGCTGAAGAACGGCGGAAGGGTGATGAAGAACGTCACCGGCCTCGACCTCGGCAAGCTGCTTTGCGGCGCGCATGGCACGCTGGGCGTGCTGACCGAGGTGGCGCTGAAGACCCTGCCGCATCTGCCCGACCGCTGCACGCTGGGCTTTCACGGCGTCACGGTCGAGGAAGCGGTGGCGATCTTCTCGGCCGCGCTGGCGACGCCGTTCGAGGTGTCGGGCGCCGCCTTCCGTGACGGCTCGGCCTGGCTGCGCGTCGAGGGGCTTGGGCCGCAGATGGATTATCGCCGCGACCGGCTGCTGGCGCTGCTGACGCCGCGCAAGGCCGAACTGCTGGATGCCGAGGCCACCGTGGCCCTGTGGCACGACCTGCGCGACCTGGCGCATTTCGCCGGCTTCGACGCGCCGCTTTGGCGGGTGCTGGTCAAGTCCGGCGACGCACCGGCCACGGCGCGGGCGCTGCAGGCGCTTGGCGGTGCGGTCTCGCTTGACTGGGGCGGCGGGCTGGTCTGGTATTGCGGGCCGGGGACGGCGCAGGCCGTGCGGCGGGTGGCGCCCCATGCCACGCTGGTGCGGCGCGGCGGGCTTGACGGCCCGGCCTTTCCGCCCGAGGCCGCGGCGGTCGCCCGGCTTTCGGCCGGGTTGCGCCACAGGTTCGACCCCGCCGGCATCCTCAATCCCGGCCTGATGGATCAGTGACATGCAGACCAATTTCACCCCCCGGCAACTGGCCGATCCCGGCACCGCCCGGGCCAACGAGATCCTGCGCTCTTGCGTCCATTGCGGCTTCTGCACCGCGACCTGCCCGACCTACAAGGTGCTGGGCGACGAGCTGGACAGCCCGCGCGGCCGCATCTACCTGATCAAGGACATGCTGGAGAACGGCAAGATCCCCGACGCCAAGACCGTCGGCCATATCGACCGTTGCCTCGGCTGCCTGTCCTGCATGACCACCTGTCCCTCGGGCGTGCATTACATGCATCTGGTGGACCACGCCCGCGACTATATCGAAAAGACCTATCGCCGCCCCCCGGCCGAGCGGGCGCTGCGCTGGCTTCTGGCGCGGATCCTGCCCTATCCCGGCCGCTTCCGGCTGGCGCTGCGCGGCGCGAAGCTGGCGCGGCCCTTCCGCCGGCTGCTGCCGGATGCGCGGCTGCGGGCGATGCTGGACATGGCGCCGCGCGACATCCCGCCGCCCAGCCTGAACGACCGCCCGCAGGTCTTTGCCGCCGAGGCGCCGCGCCGCAAGCGGGTGGCGCTGCTGATCGGCTGCGCGCAAAGGGCGCTGAACACCGACATCAACGACGCGACCATCCGCCTGTTGCGCCGGCACGGCTGCGAGGTGGTGATCCCGCGCGGCTTGGGCTGCTGCGGCGCGCTGACCCATCACATGGGCAAGACCGGCGAAAGCCACGCCATGGCCGCCGCCAATATCCGCGCGCTGATGGCCGAGATGGCGGGCGAGGGGCTGGACGCCGTGGTCATCAACACCTCGGGCTGCGGCACCACGGTCAAGGATTACGGCCATATGTTCGCGGATGACCCGCTGGCCGGGGATGCCGCGCGGGTGGCGAGCCTGGCGAAGGACATAACGGAGATCATGGCCGATCTGGGCCTGCGCGAGCCCGGCCATGCCGAGCCGCTGCGCGTCGGCTATCACGCCGCCTGCTCGCTGCAGCATGGCCAGCAGATCCGTGCGGCGCCCAAGGAACTGCTGGCCGCCGCCGGCTTTACCGTGCTGGAACCCAGGGACGCGCATATCTGCTGCGGCTCGGCCGGAACCTACAACCTGATGCAGCCGGCGATCTCGGCCGAACTGAAGCGTCGCAAGGTCGAGACGCTGGAGGCCCTGACCCCGCAGGTCATCAGCGCCGGCAATATCGGCTGCATGATGCAGATCGGCTCGGGGACCGGGGTGCCGGTGGTCCATACCGCCGAGCTGCTCGACTGGGCGACCGGCGGGCCGAAGCCGGCGGCCCTGGCCCGCGGCGCCTGAACGGCTTCGCGAGAAAAGATCGCGGAGTCCCGTCGCAAACCCGCGCCCTGGCTCGTCATGGTTCTGCAAGACGCCCGACGGAGAAACGGAGCATGACCCCACGGCTCGACTATTTCAAAGCCGCCCCCGAGGCGCGTTCGGCCGGCACCCCGGCCGTCGATGCGCGCCGCGGGGCGATTACGATGCCCTTGCCGCGCGGTTCAGCGCCGTAGAACGTGTCGAGCTGACGCTGGTCGTCAACACCATCAACGCCGGGAACCGCTTCGCGGTCGGTTTCCGATGCGGTTCTGGACCGACGGGAGGAGGAGTTGGCGCAGGTTCCGCACGTCCCGGCCATGCTGCGCGCAGTCGAGGCGCTGACGCATCTGGATTTCTCCGGTGCCGCGGCGCAAGCACGCGGTCCTGAAGCCTAGCGCCAGAACCGCTTGGCATCGGCGAAGGCGTCATGCGCTTCGGCGGCGGCCTCGATCAGCGCCCGCTTGTCGGCATCGCCGGCCAGCGCGGTCGCGGCCGGGTCGTCCTGCAGGCCAAGCCGGGCGATCACCTCGGGCGCGGTCACCAGGTCGTTCAGCGCCCCCATCCGGTCCTGCAGCGCTTCGAGCGTGTCGAGAAACCGCGCCGCCCTTCGCTTGCGGCGCTTCTCGGCGAACAGCGGCGCGAGGAATTCGGCGGCGTAGCGCAGCTTCTTGGCGTCCTTGCGGACCTCGTGCCGGGCGTCGTCCGGCAGTTCGGCCAGGTCGGCGCCGCCTTTCCTGACCTTGCGGCGCAGGCGGTCCAGGGCCGCGGCGGCGAATTCCCGCGTCGCCATGTCGCGGCTTTCGCTGGCCGAGGGCTGGGCTTGCCAGGGACCGATGGCCAGATATTCCGCCAGGTCGATCATCAGCAGCCGGGCCCGGCGCGAGGCCAGCGCCGCCCGGGCCCGGGCATAGGCCGCCTCGCGCGCCGGCTCGATCCTTGCCAGCAAGGCGTCGGTCTTGCAGCGCGCGCGCAGCACGTCCAGGTCGCGCGCCTGACCCAGCATGGCGGCCAGCCAGCGGCTTTCCTCGGCCAGCCGGCCGGCGGTCCCGTCCTGAAGCACGGGCCGGAAGATCGACAGCGCCGAGCGCAGCCGGCGCAGCGCCACGCGGGCCTGATGCACCGCTTCGGGGTTGGCGCGGTCGATCAGCGGCTCGTTCAGCCGGAACTGGCGCAGGCAGGCGGCGGCGATCTGGCGGAAGCTGTCTCCGGCGGTCATGTCCCGGGTCAGGACCACCGGGGCCGCCCGATGCATGCGCTGCAGCGGTCCGCGCAGCAGGAAGCCGCACCCGGCCTCGTCCAGCAGGCCAAGTCGCAGCGGCGCGATGCCGTCAAGCTGCCGCGCCAGCGAGAACAGCGCCGCTGCCGGGCCGTCCAGCAGATCCAGGCCAAGGCTGCACAGGGTGGCGCGGCGGCCGTCGGCCGTCATCTCGCCCTGGTCCAGCGCCAGCCGGATACTGGCGCCGTCCCGGGCCAGGGTCCAGAGCCGGCGCCGGGTGCTGAGCGCAAAGATGGGGGCCAGGTCCTGTGCGCGGGTGCCAAGCAGCGCCGGGACCGGCATGGAATCGTCCAGCACCGGCTGGTCGCCCGCGATGTCGCGGCGCCATTCCGGCAGCACGAAAAGCCCCGGCGGCGCGCCGGGCGCCTCGAGGATCTGCAGCCGGTCGCCGGCCTGTTCGCGGATGCACAGGGTGAAGCCGGCCGCGGCCAGGTCGCCGCCGGCTGTATCGAAATAGGTGGTGCGGACCGGGATCGGCTGCGGTGCGCCCGACAGCAGCTCGGACCCGGCCAGGGCCGCCGCCGCATCCGGGGCAAGGTCCAGCCGCAGCGCATCCGCCGCGACCGGGCCTCTGGGGGTGAAAGGATCGCTTGCCCGGGACGGCCCGGGGACCGCTGGCTTTCCGTTCTGGTCGTCTTCTGTCCTGTCGCTCATGGTCGGCCGCTTCATTATCTCCCGATGCCTATGCGGGGATTCGATGAAGATAATATGTCGTCCGCTTGACGGGCTGCGTTAAATCCGCGCAGGCCCAGGGAGGCGATCGGCCATTCGGGGACATCCTCTGCTGATGCCAGACCCGCTGGCTCGGCAAGACCAGCAGCGCGCCGATATCCCGCGCCGAAGTCCGGACGCGGCAGGAAGGCCGGCGCCGGTTTCCCGGCATCGACCACCAGATCGGCGGCCAGCGCCGGTCCTGCACCGGAACCCGCGCCATGGCGCGGGGGCGCGGCATCATCTCCATCATCGTCGGGTCCGGCCTGCGGCACGGGCCGGCGCCTTGGGGGCGGCGCGGCGGGGCACGCAAATGCCGTGCGGGTATAGGCCGCGGATACAGCGCCGGCTCGTCGGTGAGCATCACGCAGGCAATGCCCGATAGCCGTCCGGCGACATGCAGGAGGGGGATTTCCCGGTTCGGCATCGCGTCGGTCCTGATGCGGTCGGGCGGAACAGATCACTCTGCCGGGGCGCCGCCGGCTTCGGGGGCGGGTGTCGTGGTATCGGGGGCGGTGGCGGGGGCAGTCTCGGTTCCGGTGGCCGGAGCCGGGGCAGGGGCGGGCACCTCGTCGACCGGGCCCGGCACCTCGCCGGGGATCTCGGGGTTGCTGGTTTCGTCGTCGAACCACCACAGAAAGCCCAGGATGGCGATCAGCACCGCCACGATGATGCCGATGATCGGCACCAGATGGTGGCGCGTCTGCTTGTCGATATTGGTGCGGGGTGCGGACATGGCAAACCTCCTATTCCGTCTGACGGCCCTCGGCTGCGGCAGGAACGCAACCCGCCGGGCAGCCGGGTTGTTCCCGGCATCGCCCCGCATTCCCGGCCTGAAGCCGCTCGGCCGGCGCCACCGCCCGCGACGAAGCGCGACGATGGCGCCCAGCATCGGCGGCCCGCTATTCGATGACCGCGCAGGCCAGCCGGTCGCCAGCGTCGCCGCTGGGCTGGCTCTGGTGATCGTCGGGGCCGGCATGGATCATCAGCGCCCGGCCCTTGATGGCATTGTCGCCTGCGGCCAGCGTGACCAGCGGGTTGAAGACCTGGGCGCGCGCCGTGCCTTCGGCATCGACCCAGAGGTTGGGCATGTCGCCGGCATGGGGCCCACCCTCGGACAACACGCCATGCGGCCCCGCGGAAGGATTGAAATGCCCGCCGGCGGAATCGTGGCCGGTGCTGTGATCGCAGCTGCCGGTCTCGTGGATGTGGAACGCCACCCAGCTGCTGGGCGGCAGACCGGTCACCTCGGCCTCGATCAACACGCCGTTCGGGGTGGCGACAAGCGTCGCCTGCCCGGCCTCCTTGCCCTTGGCATCGACGAAACCGGCCGTCGCATCCTGCGCTTGGGCCGAGATCGGCAGCAGGGCAAGGCCGAGGGCCAGGAAATATCTGTGCATCGCTTTTCCTCCAGTCCAGGCATGTCGGGAAGGGCAACCCGCGCCTCGGGACTTTGTTCCCGGCCAGGCGCTCACAGGTCGCGGCGGAACTCGGCGATCAGCCACATCATCACCGCGCGGAAGGCTTCCTCGCGGCTGGCCCCGGCGGCAAGCGCGGTGGCAAAGATGGTCCGCTGCTGCTCGGCCGCGTTGCCGCGCAGGATCATGTCGCGCAGGCCGGCCACGGCGGGCTGGCAGTCCAGCGCATCGGCATCCTCGGCGATCGCCGCCAGCCAATCCTCGGCGATCTCGTCGAAGGGGATGATGCGGCGGGTGCCGAAGTCGATCAGCCCCTCGGTCAGGCCATAGCGGGTGGCCCGCCAACGGTTCTCGCCCAGCAGGAAATTGTCATATTGCCGCCAGCGCAGGTTCTTGCGCGACAATCGCCACAGCATCCGCAGCGTGGCCTGCACCAGCGCCACCAGGGTGATGGTGTCGTCCAGCCGGGGGCAGGCGTCGCAGATCCGCGTCTCCAGCGTCGGGAACCGCGCCGAGGGCCGCAGATCCCACCAGATCTTGCTGCCGTCCTCGATGATGCCGGCGCCGGTCAGCGCCGCGACCGAACGCTCGAACTCGTCCCAGCTGCCCATGCGCGGCGGCAGGCCGGTGCGCGGATAGCCGGCAAAGACCGTGGTGCGATACGAGGCGAGCAGCGTGTCCTCGCCCAGCCAGAACGGGCTCGAGGCCGAAAGCGCCAGCAGATGCGGCAGGAACCAGGACAGCTGGTTCATCAGGTCGATGCGCAGCGCCTGGTCGGGGATGCCGACATGGACATGCATGCCGCAGATCAGCATGCGCCGCGACACGCCGCCCATTTCCTGCGAGATCTGCCGGTAGCGGTCCTTGTCGGTGCGGCCCTGCATGCGCCAGTCCGCGACCGGATGGCAGGCGACCGAGATCGGTGCCAGGCCGAATTCGGCGGCGTGGCGGGCGATGCTGTCGCGCAGCCGCGCCAGATGCGCCCGCGCCTCGGTCACGTCGGCGGCGATGGGGGTGCCGATCTCGATCTGGCAGCGCAGGAATTCCGGGCCGACCTGGTCGGCCAGCTCGGCCTTGCAGGCCTGCATCAGCGCCTCGGGCGCTTCGTGCAGATCGCCGCTTTCGGCGTCGACCAGCAGATATTCCTCTTCGATGCCCAGGGTGAACGGGATCTCCTCTGCCATGGCCGGCCCTTTCCTGTCAGAACGCTGTCCGGCCGAACCCGGAAGGGCTGCGCGATGTTCCCGGAGTTTCAGGGCAGGCCGGCGCCCCGCCGCCGGGCGCGGCGAAGGCCCCGGCTCCGGCGGCGGCCGTTCACGCGATCTGGAAGCCGTGGCGCAGCGGGTCGTCGTCATCGACCAGGATGGTGTTGTGGCCGATGATCCGCGCCCAGCCGCCGATGCTGGGCAGGATGCCGGCATGGTCGCCCACCGTCGCCGCCTGCTCGGCCCGGCCTTCGAAGACGGTGCCGATCAGGCTTTTGTTGCGGAAACTCTCGCCCACCGCCAGCCGACCCTTGCCATGAAGTTGCGCCATGCGCGCCGAGGTGCCGGTGCCGCCGGGCGAGCGGTCGATGGCCTTGTCGCCATAGAACACCGCATCGCGCCCATCGCAATCCGGCCCGTCCGGCCCGTCGCACCAGATGGCGTGATGGACGCCGCGGATACGCGCGTCCTCGGGGTGGACGACCTTGTCGCCGATCTCGGCCAGCGCCTCGCGCAGGGCGCGGCTGTGGGTCACGATCTCGGATGCGGTCATGCCGGTCAGGCCGGGCCAGTTTTCCTGCGGCTCGATCACCGCGTAGAAATTGCCGCCATAGGCGATGTCCACGGTCAGCGGGCCAAGGCCCGGCACCTCGACGGCGATGTCGGCGCTGTGCAGGAAGCTCGGCACGTTGAACAGCCGCACCGAGGCGACGCGCGCGCCCTCCATCGTGTAGTCCACGTCGACGCGGCCGGCCGGGGTCTCGATGGCCAGCCGGCCGGGGGTCTTCGGTGTGACCAGCCCTTCCTCAATGGCGACGGTGGCCAGGCCGATGGTGCCGGCGCCGCACATCGGCAGGCAGCCCGACACCTCGATGAACAGCGCCGCGAGGTCGCAATCCTCGCGATGGGCAGGATAGAGGATGGCGCCCGACATGATGTCATGGCCGCGCGGCTCGAACATCAGCGCGGTGCGCACCCAGTCGTGGTCGCGCAGGAACAGGTCGCGGCGCTCAAAGATCGGCAGATGCGGCAGCAGCGGCGCGCCACCGGCCACGACCCGGACCGGGTTGCCGCAGGTATGCGCGTCGATGCAGAAGAAGCGATGGCGCATCGGTCAGCCCGCCTTCCGCCGGCGGTCGAGCGCGCCGCGCGACAGGCGGTCGAGCAGCAGCGCCACGGCGACGATGGCAAGGCCGGCGCGCAGGCCAAGGCCCATCTCCATCCGCGTCAGGCCGCGCGTCACCTCGGCGCCCAGCCCGCCGGCGCCGACCAGGCCTGCCAGCACCACCATGGCCAGCGACAGCAGGATGCACTGGTTCAGCCCGACCAGCAGCGTGGGCTTCGCCGCCGGGAACTCGATCTTCCACAGGATGGTGCGGGGCTTGGCGCCGATGGCCTGGCCGAGCTCTTTCAGGTCCGTCGGCACGCCGCGGAAGGCCAGCGTGGTCAGTCGCAACATCGGCGGGATGCCGTAGACGATGGTGGCGATGATGGCCGGGACGCGGCCCAGGCTGAAGATCATCACCGCCGGGATCAGGTAGACCCAGGGCGGCACCGTCTGCATCACGTCGAGGACCGGGCGCAGCGCCGCCTCGACCCGCGGCCGCCGGGCGGCGAGGATGCCCAGCGGAAAGGCGATGGCGACCGCGATCAGCACCGCGACCAGCACCAGCGCGATGGTCTGCATCGAGGCTTGCCACAGCCCCATCAGCCAGCAGAAACCCAGGCAGCAGCCGACCAGGACCGCCACCCGCAGCCCGGCCGCGAAGAAGGCCAGCGCCACCACCAGGGCGATCAGCCCGGCGGGCGGCAGGGCCAGGAAGGCGGCCTCGATGGCGCCCAGCACCGCCTCGATCACCTGCGTGACCAGAGCGAAGAACGGGTGGAAATTGGCGTTCAGCCAATCGACGACGGGGGCCAGGACGGCTCCGGGATTGAAGGTCATTTCACCCTCGCTGCGGCTTGCGTCACGCGGTCCAGCACCATGGTCAGGATGACGATGGCGATCGAGGCGTTGATCGAGGTGGCGATGTCCAGCGTGCGGATGGCGCCGTAGATGGTCTCGCCCAGGCCCCCCGAGCCGACGATGCCCGCGATCACCACCATGCCGAAGGCCATCATCAGGCTTTGGTTGATGCCGGCCATGATCGAGGGCACGGCAAAGGGCAGGCGGATCTTGAAGAACATCTGCGCCGGGGTTACGCCGGTGGCATGGCCCAGTTCGATGAACTCGTTGGGCGTCTGGCGGATGCCGAGCGCGGTCAGCCGGATCGCCGGCGGCATGGCGACGATCACCGTGGCGACCAGCGCGGTCGCGGGGCCGTAGCCCAGCAGCGCGATGGCCGGCAGCAGGTAGATATAGGGCGGCATGGTCTGGATCAGGTCCAGAACCGGGGTCAGCGCCCGGTCGAGCCGCGGCATCAGCCCGGCCAGCACCCCGAGCGGCAGGCTGAGCGCCAGGGCGATGACGGTGGCGGCGATGACCAGCGCCAGCGTGCTCATGGTTTCCGGCCAGAGCGCCATGGCGGCGCAGGCGACCAGCGCGACGGCGGTGGCGATGCCGGCGCCAAGGCCCAGAACCCGCCAGGCCAGCAGCCCGGCCAGCGCGGCGATGACGGAGAAGGGCGGCAGCATCAGAAGCCAGAGCACCCCGTCATAGAGCCCCTCGAGCACCAGGCGGAAGAAGTCGAAGACAAAGGCGGCGTGGTCGGAAAGCCAGAACAGCGCGTTGTCGACGGCCGTGTCAAAGGCGGTCACGAAGTTTTCCATGGCCATCCCTCAGGCTGCGCGGGCGTCGGGCTCGCCGCGCACGCCTTGCAGCAGGTTGCGGATGGTGACGATGCCGACCGGCCGGCCGCCGTCCTCGACGACGATGGCATCGCTGCCGGTCTCGGTGATCAGGCCGATCAGCGTGTCGATATCGGCCTCGGGCGAGCAGCGCGGCAGGCCGTCGGCGGCGCCCGGCCATTGCTTGGGCGGGATCATCACCGAATGCGCCTTGACCAGATGCAGCCGCGAGATGCCGGCGACGAAATCGGCGACATATTGGTCGGCGGGGTTCATCACGATCTCCTCGGCGGTGCCGGTCTGGATGATGACGCCGTCCTTCATGATGGCGATGCGGTCGCCGATGCGGATCGCCTCGTCGAGGTCGTGGGTGATGAAGACGGCGGACTTGCCCAGATCCTTGGTCAATTGCCGGAACTCGTCCTGCAATTGCCGGCGGATCAGCGGGTCGAGCGCCGAGAACGGCTCGTCCATCAGGATGATCTCGGGGTCCGAGGTCAGGGCGCGGGCCAGACCGACGCGCTGCTGCATGCCGCCCGACAGTTCCGAGGGATAGCGCGCCTTCCAGTCCGAGAGCCCAACCTTGGCCAGCGCGGCCTCGGCGGCGCGGTTGCGCTCGTCGCGCGACACGCCCTGCACCTCAAGGCCGAAGGCGGCATTCTCCAGCACCGTGCGCTGCGGCAGCAGCGCCACCGACTGGAACACCATGCCGATGTGGCGGGCGCGGGTCTCGCGCAGGGTGGCGGCGTCCATGGTCGAGATGTCGTGGCCCTTGACCACGACCTTGCCCAGGCTCGGCTCGATCAGCCGGTTCAGCAGCCGGATCAAGGTCGACTTGCCCGAACCCGACAGGCCCATGATGCAGAAGATCTCGCCGCGGCGCACCTGCAGCGTGGCATCCGAGACGCCGACCACGCAATTGTAGTCCTGCAGGATGTCCTTCTTGGTCAGGCCGCGTTCGGTGATCGCGCGGATCGCCTCGGCATTGCGGTCGCCGAAGACCTTCCAGACCGACTGGCAATCGATCAGAACGTCGCTGGTGTCTGCTTGCGTCATTTCCATTTCCCTGTCGCGCCTTTGCTCGTGCCATTGCCGGGCGGCCCGCGATCGGGCCGCCCGTGCCGGAGGCATCAGTAGGACTTGATGTTTTCCCAGCGCCCGATCAGGTCGGCATGGGCCTCGATCCAGTCCGCGATGGCCTGGTCCATGCTCTTGCCCTCGTTCACCGCCGCGTTGATCGCGGTGATGTCGGCAAGCGGCACGTAGACGCTGGCGATGGCCTCGCGCGCTTCGGGGTTTTCTTCCGAAAAGCCCTTCTGGCCGATCCAGTAATAGCCCTGCGGCGGGGCAAAGACGCCCTTGGGATCGGCCAGGAATTTGGTGTCGAACTTCTGCACCATCCAGGACGGCTCCCAGATCGTCACCGCGATCCATTCCTGCCGGTCGGTCGCCGATTTCAGGGCGGCAGTCATGGCGGCGGAGCTGCCCTCGACCAGCTGGAGGTTCAGCCCATAGGCGGATACCGCATCGCTGGCCTCGCGCATGAGGCCCGATCCCGGCTCGATGCCGACGATCTTGCCGCCGAACTTGTCGGCATTCTCGTTCAGCTGCTCGATCGATTCCACGGGCACGTATTTCGGCACCGCGATGCCCTGATAAAGCCCGTGCGAGACCGGCGAGATCTTCTCCAGCCGGTTCTTGTTGCGCTGCCAGTAATCCTGGGCGACGTAATCGATCTGCGAGGCGATGATCTGCACGTCGCCCTTGGCCAGCGCCGCATAGGCGATGCCCCATTCCGAGAACTCGGTCAGCTCGACGGTGAAGCCCTTGTCCTCCAGCACCTTCTTGGTGATGCCCGTGATCGGGGTCAGGTCTTCCCAGGACAGGGTGCCCATCTTGATCACCTTGTCCTGCGCCAGCACCGGCGAGGCGAGCCCCAGCGCCACGGCGCCGGCAAGGATGGCTTTGAACAGTTTGCGCATTCAGATTCCTCCGCTGATTGGTCTTCCTGGGTGGTCCGGGCCATGGACATCACCCGGCCTTCGCCGCGGCACGCGCCACGGCGGGATCGTTCCGGCGCAGCCCGGCAGGGGCCGCGTTATTCCAGAGGGTTACGGATTGGTCGTCTCAGGATTCCCCCTATCCTGAATGCCGCAATTTATCCCTTGGCGCCGGATTCCGGGCAAACGAGAATTTGCTTCGGTTGGGCATTAGAAAATCTACGGCGCGCGGCCGCAGGGATCAGCCTGCCTGTTCCCGCAATGCCGCCAGCACATGCTCGACAAACGCCGCCACGCCGGGGCGCTTGAGCGATTTCTGCTTGCAGTTCAGGAAGTTGCCTCGTCCGGCGGTGATCGGTGCCGGATGGGCGAAGGCCAGCCGGCCCTGGCCGATCAGGGCCTGCACCATGTGGTGCCAGCCCAGCATCACCCCCTCGCCGCGCAAGGCGGCGTTCATCAGCAGGCTGACCTTGTTGGTGGACAGCGTCGAGGGCGCCTTGTTCCATTCGGCGCCCTGGGCGCGAAACCATTCCGCCCAGCCCAGCGGCTGCCAGCCGATGGCATCCGCGCTCCAATGCCGGTCGTGCAGGTGCAGCAGGTTGACGCGGTTCAGGGCATCGGCCTCGTCGAAGGGGCCGTGCTCGGCCAGGAAGGCCGGGGTGCAGACCGGCTGGGCGATCTCCTGGAACAGGAAATGCAGTTCCTCGCCGACCTCGCAGCGCTCGTTGCCGCAGAGGAACGAGATGTCCACCTCGGAATAGTTGCGCAGGGTGTCGTCGGCATCCGAGGCCAGCACCACGAAGCCGATCTCGGGATGCTGGGCGCGGAAGCTGTCCATCAGCGGCTGCAGCCAGAACAGCGCCATGGCGTCGGTGGCCGAGACGGTCACGGTCTGCGGCCCCTCGTCGCCGGTCAGCACCGACACCGCGGCGCTGATGGTGTCAAGCCCGGCGGTGACGGCCGAATGCAGGCTTGCGCCTTCGGCCGTCAGTTCCAGCGCATTGTGCTTGCGCACGAACAGCGCGGTGTCCAGCGCGCGTTCCAGCAGGCGGATCTGCTGGCTGACCGCGCCCTGGGTCACGTTCAGTTCCTTCGCCGCCAGGGTGAAGCTGAGATGCTTCGCCGCCACCTCGAATGTCGCGAACGAACCGAGCGAGGGCAGGTAGCGGCGCTTGATCGGCGGCATGGCGGTGACGTTCCCTGTTGATCGGGACATCATTCTAACCGGGACTGCCACTCTTTCCAGCGCATATAGGCATTGGCGCCGATGGTGTCGAAGGGATGCGGCGGCAGGCGGCCCGGCTCGGCCTCGGCGGTGAAGAACTCGGTGATCATGCTCGACCGCCCGCACAGCATCTCGGCCGCGCCGATGCCGGTCAGGGTGCTGCGGGTGGTGCCCAGGCCGTTGTCCACGCAGGCGGCGAACAGCCCGGGTTCCAGTTCGCGCATGACCGAGACGCCGTTTTTCGACAGGCACAGGTGCCCCGACCAGCAATATGCGAAGCGCAGTCCCTTCAGCATCGGGAAACGCGCGTCGAATTTCTGCCGCATGTGGTCCACCAGGCGGGCCAGGTCGGCGGCGCTGGTCTGCATGTCCGGCCGGTAATAGCCGCCCTGGCGGATGACGATGCGGTTGCCGCCCTGCGCCGGGCCGATCCGGCGCACCGTGGTGCCCATCGGGTCCGAGGGCGTGGCGCCCCAGCATTCCTGGCCGCCAAGCGCGCGGATCGCCTCGGGCGACAGTTCCTCGGTCATGCAGGCGTTCAGCATGATGTGCATCAGCCGGCCGCGCTTGAAGCCGAAGCTTTCCAGATGGCCGTTATTGGCCATGATGACCCGCTGCGCCAGAAGCGCGCCCTGCGCCGTCGCCAGCCGCCAGCCCTGCGGCGCGGTCTCGATGGTCAGCACCGGCGAGTTCTCATAGATGCGCACGCCGCCGCGCTCCAGCCCGGCGGCCAGGCCCTGCACATAGCCGGCCGGCTGGATCATCGCCGTGCCGGGGGTA
The DNA here is from genome assembly GCF_030388245.1 of Paracoccus sp. TOH. Classification (NCBI taxonomy): domain Bacteria; kingdom Pseudomonadati; phylum Pseudomonadota; class Alphaproteobacteria; order Rhodobacterales; family Paracoccaceae; genus Paracoccus; species Paracoccus sp. TOH. Next base: position 94,703 of record NZ_CP098360.1, on the reverse strand, counting down.
TAGAGCCCGCCCCGGTAATAGCCGGTGCCGGTGATCTCGTGCATGGCCCGGGCGTCCAGCAGCTCATGCGCTTCGCCCAGGTCGTGCAGATGCCTGGCATAGCTTTCGTTCGCGGCCAGCCCGGCCTCCGAGGCGGCGGCGTTGATCTTGCCCGAGCGCTGGAACCAGCCCTCGGGGATGCCGTATTCCGCCACCGCCTGCGCCGCGAAGTCGATGGCATGGCGGTTCAGCCGCGTCAGCTGCCGGTCGTGGCTGTCGCCCGAGCCGGCATAGTCCGACGAGGTCAGCTCATGCGGCAGGTCGATCATGAAGCCGGAATTGCGCCCGGTGCCGCCTTCGGAAATCCGCGCGGCATCCAGGATCGCCACATCCAGGCCCGGGTCGATCTGGTGCAGGCGCCGGGCGGCCGAGAGTCCGGCGAAGCCGCCGCCGACGATGGCGACGTCGCAGCCCGTGCTGCCGTCCAGCCGCGCGCGGGGCGCGACCGGCGGCAGGATGACGCTCCACCCGGCCGGGCCGTTGAAGACCGGGGTGCGGACGGCCTGATGCCGGCCCATGTCAGTCGAGGCCCGCTGCGGCGTTGTCGGTCAGGTCCAGCCAGATGGTTTTCAGCTGGGTATATTGGTCATGGGCGTGGATCGAGTTGTCGCGGCCGCCGAAGCCCGACTGCTTGTAGCCGCCGAACGGGGTGGTCACGTCGCCCTCGCCGAAGCTGTTCACCGTCACCGTGCCGGCCCGCAAGGCCCGCGCGCCGCGCAGCGCCCGCTTGCCGTTGGCCGAGAAGATCGAGGCGGCCAGCCCGTATTCGGTATCGTTGGCCACCGCGATCGCTTCCTCGAAGCTGTCCACCGCGATCACGGTCAGGATCGGGCCGAAAATTTCTTCCACCGCCAGCCGGGAATCGCGGCCGGTCTCGACGATGGTCGGTTCGATGAAGCCTTCCGAAACCACCTTGCCGCCCATCAGCACCATCTCGGACCGCGCAGCCTCAAGATAGCTGCTGACCTTCTGGAAATGTGATTGCGAGATCAGCGCGCCGACGCGGATGCTTGGGTCCAGCGGATCGCCGACCTGCCACCCGGCCGCCTCGGCCCGGACCTTCTCCAGCAGCCGGTCCTTGATGCCGCGCTGCACGATCAGGCGCGAGCCGGCCGAGCAGTTCTGGCCCATGTTCCAGAAGGCGCCGTTCACGACATGCGCCGCCACCGCGTCGAGATCCTCGGCATCGTCCAGCACGATGCAGGGGTTCTTGCCGCCCAGCTCCAGCACCACCTCCTTGAGGTTGCTGTCGGTGGAATAGGTCAGGAAACGCCGCCCGGTCGCGGTCGAGCCGGTGAAGCTGACCATGTCCACGTCCGTGTGCCGGCCCAGCGGCTCTCCTACCTGCGAACCCGAGCCGGTGACGATGTTCAGCACCCCGGCCGGCAGCCCGGCCTTGGCCGCCAGTTCCGCCACCCGCAACGTGGTCAGCGTCGTTTCGCCCGCCGGCTTCAGCACCACCGAGCAACCGGCGGCCAGCGCCGGGCCGATCTTCCAGGCCAGCATCAAAAGCGGGAAGTTCCAGGGCAGCACCAGCCCCACGACCCCCACCGGCTCGCGCACCACCATGGCGATGTGGTTGTCCGAGGCCGGCGAGACCTGGTCGTAGATCTTGTCGATCAGCTCCGCATGCCATTTGATGACATGGATCGTCTCGGGCACGTCCACGGTTTCGCAATCGAAGATGGTCTTGCCGGCGTCGAGGCTTTCCAGCACCGCCAGTTCGCGGGCGTGTTCCTGCATCAGCGCGGCGAGGCGCAACAGGGTTTCCTTGCGCTCGCCCGGATGCAGCTTCGACCAGCGCCCGTCCTCGAAGGCGGCGCGGGCGGCGGTCACGGCCAGGTCCACGTCCTCGGGGCCGCAGGCGGCGATCTCGGCCAGCGGCTCGCCCGTGGCCGGGTTGGTGGTGGTGAAGGTCTTGCCCGAAAGCGCGGGACGGAATCCCCCGTCGATGAAGGCCAGCGTCGGGAAGGTCAGGCCGGCGGCGATGGCCTTGTATTCTTCGGTGGTCAGCAGATCGGTCATCTTACTTCCCCTCGACAATGGCCTGGACGGCGGTTTTCAGCGTGGCGATGACGGCTTCCAGCTCGGCCTTTTCGTCGGCGTTCAGCCCCTGCAGCGGCGGGCGCATCGGGCCGGCGCGCAAGCCGGTGGTCTCGACCCCGTGCTTGACGCATTGGATGAACTTGCCGCCCTGTTCCAGCACCGCCATCAGCGGCATCATCGCCGCCATGATCGCGCGCCCCTTGGCGAAATCGCCGCGCACGGCGCAGGCTTCGTAAAGCGCGACATGCTCCTCGGGCAGGAAGTTCGAGCCGGCGCAGATCCAGCTGCGCGCGCCCCAGGCGAAAAATTCCAACGCTTGGTCGTCCATGCCGCAGCTCATCTGGATCTGCGGATAGTCGCAGGCCAGCGTGTGGATGCGGTTCACGTCGCCCGAGCTTTCCTTGATGCCGATGACGTTCCTGGACTGGCTGACGATGTCGAGGAATTCGCGCCCCATGCTGACGCCCATGCGGCCGGGATAATTGTAAAGGATGACCGGCAGATCGGCGGCGCGGTCGATCTCCAGCGCGTTGGCGGCGTTCTCGGCCTCGGTCGGGACGGAATAGGGCGGGGTGCCCAGCAGGATCGCATCGGCGCCCATTTCGCGGGCGCCTTCGGCCAGCGCGAGGGAATCGGGGGTGCGCATGGCGCCGGTGCCGACGATGACCGGCAGCCGGCCATCGGCGCGCTCGGTGATGAAGCGGGCCAGTTCCAGCCGCTCCTCGACGGTCTCGGCATAGTTCTCGCCGGTGGAACCGCCCGAGATCAACCCGTGCACGCCGCCGGCGACCAGCCGCTCGACCAGATCGGCCAGGGCGTCATGGTCGATCGCGCCATCGGCGTGAAACGGCGTGATCACCGGGGTGTAAATGCCTTCCAGAACCATGCGGGGTGTCATGTCGCGGCCTCCATTCCTCTGCAACCGCCCCGGGCGGGGCGTATCCCTGCCATGAGGTAAGTCCACAGGCCGGCAGCCCGCAAAGGAGAATGTTCAGGGATTGGGCATTAGAAAAACTAGGGTCTCGCCGGTCCCGACGGGCGCGGCGGGTTGACAGCCTCGTCCCCGAATTATAAACGAACGGTCGTGCTGAAATTATCTGGGCCGCCATGGGACGCAAGCGCTCGATCGACCGGGACGAACTGATGCAGGCCATCGAGCGGGTGGCCCGCCGTTCGGGCATTGCCGGGCTGAGCATCGACGCCGTCGCCAAGGAGGCGGGGATCAGCAAGTCCAGCGTGGTCTATGACTGCGACAGCAAGGCCGGGCTGCTGGCGGCCTTCATCCGCCACAAGATGGCCCAGCATTGCGGTCGTTTGCCCGACATCCAGGCCCGGCATAAGGGCAAGCCCAATGCCCGGCTGCGCGAGATGATCGACGAATACCGCCGCGTTCCGACCGAGGAAGAACTGGCCATGGCGCTGCTGATCAGCGCCAGCATGGGCGAACATGCCGAATGCCGCGAGATCATGAGCGAGAAGCTGGCCGGCGATGCCGAGATGGTCGCGGCCCAGGCGGGCAACCGGCAGCGGATGCTGATGACGCTGCTGACCCTGCATGGCATGGCCTACCTTGAATATTTCGGCTTTTACCGTTTCGACCAGGAAACCCGCAATGAGATCCTTGATGAATTGATGGCGGTCGCGGAAAGCGATCCCGGCGTGCCCGGAGACTGACCTCCACCCATCCAGACTCCCAGGAAAGACCGATCCATGACGATGAAATTTTCCCCCGGCGTTGCCGCCGGGCTTGTGTTTTGCTGCCTGATGGCAGCTTCTCCGTTGGCGGCGCAGCAGCTTCCGCCGCCGCAGGTCAGCGTGCAGGAGCTCACCCCCGAGGCGCTGCCGGTCATCAACGAACTGCCCGGCCGGGTGGCCGCGACCCGCATCGCCGAGGTGCGGCCCCGGGTCGGCGGCATCGTCATCGAGCGCGTCTTCGAGCAGGGCGGCAAGGTCGAGACCGGCGACGTGCTGTATCGCATCGACCCCGCGCCCTATGATGTGCGCGTCGCCAGCGCCAAGGCGACGCTGGCGCGCGCCCAGGCCACGGCGCTGAACGCCGCCGACCAGGAAAAGCGCGCCCGGGCCCTGCGCGAGCGCAAGGTGACGGCGGGCGCCGATCTGGACAATGCCACCACGGCGCTGGCCCAGGCCGAGGCGGACGTGGCCATCGCCCGCGCCGCCCTGCAGGAGGCCGAGCTGAACCGCGGCTATACCGTGGTCACCGCCCCGATTTCGGGCGTGGTCGGCCGGGCGCTGGTGACCGAAGGGGCGCTGGTCAACGCGCAGACCGACGTCATGGCGACGATCCAGCAGCTCGATCCGGTCTATGTGGACTTCACCCAATCCTCGTCCGAGCTGTTCGCGCTGCGCCGGGCGCTGGCGGCGGGGCAGCTGGCGATGATGTCGGCCGACGAGGCCGAGGTGCGGCTGGTCTTCGACGACGGCAGCGGTTACGCCCATCCCGGCAAGCTGCTGTTCTCGGAAGCCAGCGTGGACAGTTCCACCGGGCAGATCACCCTGCGGGCCGAATTTCCCAATCCCGAGGGCGAGTTGCTGCCCGGCCTTTATGTCCGGGTGCGGATCGAACAGGCGATGCGGGACAATGCGCTGACCATTCCGCAGATGGCGGTGCAGCGCGACCAGTCCGGCCAGGCCTATGTCTATGTTCTGAAGGACAAGGACACGGTCGAGCGGCGCGACGTCACCCTGGGCCAGACCAGCGACAACCGCTGGCTGGTCGAGGCAGGGCTGAAGCCCGGCGAGCGGGTGGTCGTCGCCGGGGCGCAGAAACTCTATCCCGACGCCAAGGTGAAGCCGCAGCCGGTCGTGGCCGCAAGGCCGGTGCCCGCCGGGGCCGCCGCCGCGGCCGAGACGCCCGAGGCCGCGCTGCCCGCCAGCGACGTCAAGGCCGGGGAATAAGGCAGCATGGCACAGTTCTTCATTCGCCGGCCGGTGCTGGCATGGGTCATCTCGATCTTCATCGTCATCGCCGGGCTGCTGGCGCTGCCGAACATCCCGGTGGCGCAATACCCGCAGGTGGCCTGGCCGCAGATCACCATCTCGACCTCCTACACCGGCGCCGCGCCGGGCGAGATCAACCAGGCCGTCGCCCAGCCCATCGAGGATGAGCTGAACGGCGTCGAGGGGTTGGCCTATTACGAATCCGTCTCGGATTCCTCGGGGGCCATGCAGATCACCGCGACCTTCGAGCCCGGCACCGACGTGGCCCGCGCCCAGGTGGACGTGCAGAACGCGGTGTCGCGGGTCGAGCCGCTGCTGCCGCAAAGCGTGGTCGACCAGGGGGTGCTGATCGAGGAGGCCGGCTCGGGCTTCCTGATGATGGTGGCGCTGACCTCGGAAGACGGGTCGATGGACGACATCGCGCTGGGCGATTACATCAACCGCAACGTCGCCGGCGAGCTGCGGCGGATCGAGGGCGTCGGCCGGGCGCAGGTCTTCGCGCCCGAACGCGCGCTGCGCATCTGGGTCGATCCGGCCAAGATGACCGGCCTGAACCTTTCCTCGGCCGAGATCGTCGCCGCGGTGCGGGCGCAGAACGCCCAGGTCGCGGCCGGCAAGGTCGGGGCCGATCCCAACCCCATCGGCCAGCAGCTGACCGCGACCGTGCTGATCAAGGGCCAGCTTGCCGATCCCGAGGAATTCGGCCGGATCGTGCTGCGCGCCAATCCCGACGGCTCGGCCGTGCTGCTGCGCGACGTCGCCCGCATCGAGGTCGGGGCCGAGACCTACAGCTTCGCCTCGCGGCTGGATGGCAAGCCCGCGGCGGCGCTGGGGATCCAGCTTTCCAGCACCGGCAACGCGCTGAACACCTCGGAAGCGGTGCATCAGAAGATGGAGGAGCTGTCGCGCTTCTTCCCGCAGGGCGTGGCCTACACCATCCCCTATGACACCACCCCCTTCGTCGAGGCCTCGATCGAAAAGGTGCTGCACACGCTGGTCGAAGCGGTGGCCCTGGTCTTCGTGGTGATGTTCCTGTTCCTGCAGAACTTCCGCTACACGATCATCCCGACCATCGTGGTGCCCATCGCGCTGATGGGGACGGTGGCGGTCATGCTGGCGGCCGGCTTCTCGATCAACGTGTTGACCATGTTCGCCATGGTGCTGGCCATCGGCATCCTGGTCGACGACGCCATCGTGGTGATCGAGAACGTCGAGCGCATCATGGCGACCGAGGGCCTGCCCCCGCGCGAGGCGACGCAGAAGGCCATGGGCCAGATCTCGGGCGCCATTGTCGGCATCACCCTGGTCCTGGCGGCGGTCTTTGTGCCGATGGCCTTTTTCCCCGGCTCGTCGGGGATCATCTATCGGCAGTTCGCGCTGACCATGGTGGTGTCGATCCTGTTCTCGGCCTTCCTCGCGCTGACGCTGACCCCGGCGCTTTGCGCCACCTTCCTGAAGCCGATCAGCGGCCATCACGAAAAGAAGGGCTTCTTCGGCTGGTTCAACCGCAACTTCGACCGGCTGACTGGGCGCTACGCGCGCGCGGTGGGGCTGGTGACGCGCCGGCGGCTGGTGATGATGGTGTTCTATGTCGGGCTGGTGGTCGCCACCGGCATGGGCTTCCTGCGCCTGCCGACCAGCTTCCTGCCCAACGAGGATCAGGGGTTCGTCATCAGCGACGTGCAGACCCCGGCCACCGCCAGCTCGAACCGCACCGACGAGGTGCTGGCCGAGGCCACGCAGATGTACCGGGACATGGAGGCGGTCGAGAACGTCGTTTCGATCCGCGGCTTCAGCTTCTCGGGGCAGGGGCCGAATGCCGGGCTGATCTTCACCACCTTCAAGGACTGGGCCGAGCGCGAGCAATCGGCGCAGGACATCGCCGATGCCGCGAACATGCAGCTGTTCGGCTATCGGGACGCGCAGGCCTTCGCGCTGTCGCCGCCGCCGATCCCCGGCTTCGGCACCACCGGCGGCTTCAGCTTCCGCCTGCAGGATCGCGGCGGGCAGGGCCAGGAGGCGCTGCTGGCCGCCGCCCAGCAGATCATGGCGCAGGCGCAGGAGGGCGGTGTCGTCACCGGGTTGCGCATCGAGGGGCTGCCCTCGGCCGCGCAGGTCTTCGTGACCATCGACCGCGAAAAGGCCAATGCCTTCGGCGTGACCTTCGCCGACATCTCGGCCACCATCTCGCAATATCTCGGCTCGGCCTATATCAACGACTTCCCGAATGCCGGGAAGATGCAGCGCGTGGTCATGCAGGCCGAGGACGACAGTCGCATGCAGGCCGAGGACGTCCTGAAGCTGACGGTGCGCAACAGCAATGGCGGCATGGTGCCGTTTTCCTCCTTCGCCAGCGTCAGCTGGGAACAGGGGCCGTCGCAGGTCGTGGGCTATAACGGCTATCCCGCGGTCCGCATCGCCGGTTCGGCCGCACCGGGCCACAGTTCCGGCGCCGCCATGGCCGAGATGGCGCGGCTGGCGGCCGAGCTGCCGCAGGGCTTCGGCTATGAATGGACCGGGCAATCGCTCGAGGAAATCCAGGCCGGCAGCCAGGCGACGCTGCTTTACGCGATGAGCATCCTGTTCGTCTTCCTGTTGCTGTCGGGGCTTTACGAAAGCTGGTCGATTCCCCTGTCGGTGATGCTGGTGGTGCCGCTGGGCGTGCTGGGCTGCGTGATCGCGGTCATGCTGCGCGACATGCCCAACGACATTTACTTCAAGGTCGGCCTGATCGCGATCATCGGACTTTCGGCCAAGAACGCCATCCTGATCGTCGAATTCGCCAAAGACCTGCGCGAACAGGGGCAAAGTCTGATCGAGGCGGCGGTGACGGCGGCAAGGCTGCGCTTCCGGCCGATCCTGATGACCTCGCTGGCCTTCACCTTGGGCGTGCTGCCGCTGGCCATCGCCACCGGGCCCTCGGCCGCCAGCCAGAATGCCATCGGCACCGGCGTCATCGGCGGCATGATCGCGGCCACGGTGCTGGCGATCTTCTTCGTGCCGGTGTTCTTCGTCTTCGTTCTGGGCCTGTTCAGCCGGTTGGGCGGCAAGGCGCGGACCGGGGCCGATCCGGCCCGGGCGGATGCGGCGGGCTAGGCTCCGGCCGCGCCGCCGGCACGGGTGGGCCTGGTCCGCCCGTGCCTTTCCATCCTTTTTCGCGGCCCCTTTGGCGGGCCGCTGCAAGCAGAGAGTTTTCGGATGACGCAGATCCTGTCCCTTTCCCGCCGCGGCCTGTTGGGCGGGCTGGCCTCGAGCCTGGCGCTGGCCGCCTGCAGCCAGGTCGGTTACGCCCCGCCCCGGGCCGAGCTCGCCTCGGCCTTCGCCGGCAATTCGCCCGCCCGCCGCGCCGCCGCCAACGCTTGGTGGGCGGCCTTCCGCGACAAGCAGCTGGACGCGCTGGTCGCCGCCGGGCTGAAGCGCAATCTCGACGTGCTGACCGCGGTCGCGACCATCCGCGAGGCGCAGGCCAATGCCCGGCTGGTGGGCGCGAACGACCTGCCGCAGGTCGATGCCTCGGGCGCGGCCGGCCGCAGCCGCAACGAGACCGGCGCCGTCGGCGAAACCAGCTCGGCGACGCTGGGGGTGTCCTGGCTCATCGACCTGTTCGGCCAGAACCGCGCCGCGCGCGAGGGGGCCTCGGCCAGGCTCGACGCCGCCTATCTGTCGGCCGAGGTCTCGCGCCTGACGGTGGCCAGCGCCATCGCCCAGGCCTATGTCGATGCGCGCTATTACCAAGAGGCGCTGGCCCTGACCCAGCAGAGCCTGGACAGCCGCAAGCGCTCGCTGTCGATGACCCGCACCCAGGACGAATTCGGCAGCGCCACCCGGCTGGAAGTGCTGCAGGCCGAGCAGCTGGTGACCCAGGCCGAGGCCGCGCTGCCGGGGCTCGAGGTCGGCTTTGACCGCTCGGTGAACCGGCTTGCCACCCTGACCGCCGGGCGCAGCGCCGATATCGCCGCGCGGTTGCGCAAGGGCGGCGGCCAGCCGCGGGCGCGCTACCGCGCCAGCGTCGGCGTTCCGGCCGACGTGATCCGCGTGCGTCCCGACGTCCGCGTGGCCGAGCGCAACCTGGCCGCTGCCGTCGCCGGCGTGGGCGAGGCGCAGGCGGCCTTCTATCCCAAGCTGACGCTGTCGGGCTCGATCACGCCCGCGAACATCAGCGGCGGCAGTTCCAAGACCTGGAGCTTCGGCCCGCAGATCTCGCTGCCGCTGTTCTCGGGCGGCGCCAACCAGGCGAACCTGTCGGCGGCGCAGGCGCGGGCCGAGCAGGCGCGGCTGGCCTGGCAGGCCTCGGTGCTGAACGGTGTCGAGGAGGTCGAGAACGCGCTGGCCGGTTACAACCGCGACGCTCGCGCCGTCTCGGCGCAGTCGCGGCTGGTCGAGAATGCCCGCGAGACGGTGAACCTGACCCGCAGCTCTTACGATCTGGGCGAGTCGGATTTCTTCCCGGTGCTGGACGCCGAGCGCAGCCTGCTTTCGGCCCGGCAGGAACTGGCTGCGGCGCTGCGCGATCAGGCAGTGAACTTCATCAAGCTGAGCGCGGCGGCGGCCGGCGGGGTGGGCGTGCCGGCGATCTGAGAACGCCGCGCGGTGCAGGCCTGTCCCGGCATCGGGCTTAGCGGCAGGCTTCCAGCATCATCTCGGACTGGACGCGGAAGCTGCGGAAGATCGCGTTGCAGCCCTTGGCATGGGGCAGGCCCAGGGGAAGGGGGTTCAGCGTCACGTTGTTGAATCCCTCCAAGTTGCTCACATGGAAGATCTCGGACGGATTTTCCCCATCGAAGTAGATCTGGTGCCGGACCGGCCGCTCGCGCGCCTGTCCGCGCCGCACCAGCACCGGCAGATCAAGCACCAGCGGGCCGATGTTCCGGGCTGCGTGATCGGTCAGGATGATGGAGCGCATCGGCATATCGAAACGCGAGACGAAATCCCGCCGCGCCTGCTGATTCTGCATGACCTGCGGCTGGATCGCGTAGCAGAAAATCTCGTATCCTGGGCAAAGCCGGGCGATTTCCTCCGAGAAATAGATGGCCGCATAGCCGCCCGAACTGATTCCCAGGAACAGGATCTTGCGATATTTTCCGGTGATGATGTGACGAAGCTGGCCGATGATCTGGTCCCGCTGATCCAGATACCAATGTGGCTGGCTACCTTCGGCGAAGCGGACGGTATCCGTGCCCATCGTATAGGGAAGCCGATAGAATTCCCACTGGGTCTCGGCAAAGGGTTTCAGCAGATTGCCGGCGGAATTGAAGATGACTGTCAGGACGTCGGAACGCCCCAGATCCTCGTAGATCGAAGCGAGCCGGCGGGCGGGAAAGCCTTCGTTGGGACGCAGGATGTGCAGGAACCGCTCGGCGCCCTCCAGGTCGAACCATCCCACCAGGCGCCTTTCACCGCGCTGCAGGCCCTGGCAATGCGCGAAGGTCGAGCTTGTGACGCCCGTCTCGGTGAAAAAGCGCAGCGCATCGGCCGATAGTTCCCAGCGTGCCTCGCCGTGATGATCGAGTTCTTCGAGCCGGCCTGAGGGATCGAACTGTACTGATGGTGCCAGGACCAGACCGTCGCCGCGCATCAGCGTCCAACTGTTGGAAAGCAGTTCGTCTTTGGTCAGCATCAAAACCCCGGAACAGCTCTTGCCGCGCAATATCTTACAGCGGATCGACCGTGAAGGCCGGCATCCTGTCGCCGGTATCCAGCGTCGCCAGGCAGCGCCGGCCGCAATCCAGCGCCTCGCGGATGGTCACGTCCATGTCGAGATAGCGATAGGTGCCCAGCCGACCCACGAAGGTCACGTTCGACTCGGCCTCGGCCAGCGCGACGTAATCGGCCAGCATCGCCTTTTCCGCCACCAGCCGGATCGGGTAATAGGGAATGTCCTCGGACCCGCATTCGCGCGAGAATTCGCGATAGAGCACCGAGCCGTCATGGTTTTCCCAGGGCGCGAAATGCTTGTGCTCGGTGATCCGGGTATAGGGCACGCCCACGTCGCCGTAATTCATCACCGCGCAGCCCTGGTAATCGCCCTGGTAATCGAAACGCTCGAAATCCAAGGTGCGATAGCCAAGGCGGCCCAGTTCGTAACCGAACCAGCCGTCGATCGGGCCGGAATAGAAGACATGATCGTAATCGGCGGCCTCGTCGCGGCCGACCGTCGTATTCAGCTTCACGCTGATGCCGGGATGGTCCAGGATCCGCTCGACCATCGCGGTATAGCCGTTTTCCGGCATGCCCTGGAACTTGTGGAAGAAGTAATTGTCGTCATAATTGAAGCGCACCGGCAGGCGCTTGAGGATCGAGGCCGGCAGTTCTGTCGGCGAGCAGCCCCATTGCTTCAGCGTATAGCCCTTGAAGAAGGCCTCGTAGAGTTCGGGGCCGACGAAGCGCAATGCCTGCTCCTCGAAGGTCTGCGGGTCGGTGATCGAGGTGTCGGCCTTGCCTTCCAGAAAGGCGCGCGCCTCGTCGGGACGCAGGGTCTGGCCGAAGAACTGGTTGATCGTGTGCAGGTTCACCGGCAGCGAATAGACCGCGCCCTGCGAGGTGGTCTTGACCCGGTTCTTGTAGGGCAGGAAGGTCTCGAAGCGGTTGACGTAATCCCAGACCTCGGCATCGTCGGTGTGGAAGATATGCGGCCCGTAGACATGGACCATGACGCCGGTCGCCTCGTCGCGGGTCGTGTGGCAGTTGCCGGCGACATGGGGGCGGGCATCGGCCACGGTGACGCGATGGCCGGCTTCGGCCAACATGCGGCCGATCACCGCGCCGGACAGGCCTGCACCGACCATGAGGTAATGTTTCGTCATCAAATTCTCCGGGGCAGTGTGATTTTCAAGGCGCGGGTTATTGCGCCGCCATCGGGGCAGAGCCCGGGGCCGGCTCGGGCGCGATTTCCAGCCGTCTTGTCCAGAAGTCCGTGCTGGCAAGCTCGGCATAGCCCTTGCGCCATTCGGTCTTGAGCCGGGGATAGTCGCGCATCAGCCGGATGCCGTTCCTGAGCATCCGCCAGCCCTGGCGCAACGCCGCGCGCTTGGAATGGCGCACGGTGAAGCTTTGCTTGCCGTCGGCGCTGACATAGGTGATCTCGGCGGCGCCCCAGGTTTCGCGGATTCGGCCGCGCTGGCCGGATTGCAGCACCAGCCGGTTGCCGTAGAGCCGGAAGAACGGCAGCAGATGGCCGTTCAGGGTGAATTTCATCAGCAGCCGCGGCAGCCATCTGTGTGGGTTGAGGCGGATGCGCTGTTGCGGCAGCGGGCCGGTCAGCGGTTTCCAGGCCTCGTCCTTGCGGAAGGCGGCGATGGCGGCGCGGCGCTCGGCCATGTCGGCATTCTCGGCAAAGAAGGCGGGGCCGCGCATCACGTCCTCGACCGCCAGGTTCAGCGCCGAGAGCGATTCGTAATGGCACTGGAACAGGCTGCGCATGAAGAACCAGCCCGGCATCGTCAGGGTCTTGAACAGGCCGATATCCATCTGCGGCAGCGCGAGGTGATGGATGATGTGGCTGCGCATGTCGAGATAAAGCGTCTGCGCCGATTCCTTGTCCGAGAAATCCGCGTCCTGGAAGCAGATCACCCCCGGCAGCGTCACGATGTCAAAATCGTTGGCGATCGAGAAGCTGATGTCGTCGCCGCGCACGAAAAACGGGAAGGGACGGTATCTGGTCTCGGCGATCGGAAAGGCGAAATACCACCAGCCGCCATAGAAATTATGCGGCTTGTCCCTGGTCGATTGCATTTCCATCTGCGCGACCTGGTCGAAATTGCGCAGGTCGACGCCCAGCCATTGCGGCTGGCAATGCCGGTTGAAGACGGCGCCGTTCTCCCACAGCGCCCAGCGGTGGTTGGCCATGGTCATGCCGCCGGCCACCGCGGTCTTCGGATCGGTGGCATAGGCGAGGAAGGTCCAGGTCCGCTCGACCGCGCCCATATGCACCGAGGCGTCGTCATCCATGAACAGGCAATGCGAGGCGCCGCGCGCCTCGGCCTCCAGCAGCCCGCGGGCGAAGCCGCCCGAGCCGCCCAGGTTCTCATTGCCGATCAGCGTGACCTGTTTCGAGGGCTGGATCGCGGCGCTGCGGCCGTTATCCACCACGATCAGGTGCAGATGCGGCGCCAGCGGGGTCTCGGCCATGAAGGTCTCGAACCGCGCGGCGCTGGCCTCGACCGCGGCCTCGCGCTTGAAGGTGGTGATCGACAGCGCCAGCTGCGGCAGGCGGCGCGGCGCCTGTCGGGTTTCCCAGGCGGCGGCGGTCAGCTTGCCCTCGCCAAGCGCGCGCAGGGTGAAATAGACCAGCCCCACCGGCTCGGCCTCGAGCAGCGGCGTCAGGTCCAGCCGGAAAGGCTCGCCGGCCTGCAGCTCGATGAGCTCGTTGACCGGCCGTTCCCAGGACCGCTGCGGCAGGGTCTGGAACACCACCAGCTCGAAGCGCCCCTCACCCTCGAGCCGCAGTCCCAAATCCTCGAGCGCGCAATGCCGCCGCCATTTGCCGAGGTTGAACAGGTTGGCGGCGGTGTTGAACTCCACGGTGCCGCCGGCCGAAAAGACGATGCTGTGCGCGCTGTCCGAATAGGCCGCCGGCCCGAACAGTCGCAGATAGAGCAGATGCTCGGTCGAGATCCCGCGCTCGGGCCAGAGCAGGGATTGCAGGGTGTGGTAACTGATGCCGGATTGGGTCATTTGAGAAGCAGTCCCGTGAACTGGGCAAATTCGTCAAGCGAGATCTGGCCCAGATTGCTGGAAGCATTCTGGTCGCTGCGATGCGGGAAAAGCGGTGCGGGATGATCGGGCAGGAAAGTAGAGCGGACCCATTCGTTATCCGCCTCGAAATATTTCATGATCCGGTTGGATTGCTCGGCGGAAAGCCGCGGCCGCGGCTCGATCGGCAACTGGTCGATGCGCCCCTGCAGGCGCTGGCGAGTCTGGTTGGGCGCTCCGTTCTCGCGGAACGGGATATAGGGATGAATGCGGCGCAGGAACTCCAATGCCGGAGCGGAAAACCCGGTATTGTCGTTCTTTGTGCGCACAAGTTCGGAAAGATCCGGGATGTCGCCTTGAAAGATCAGATCGAACAGGTCGATCAGAATGTCGCCGCCGACCAATTCCTTCCGATCGAAAATCCGCACCTTGATGCGCTCGGCGCCAAAGGATTTCTGCCAGAGACCCAGGATGTGCTTGTAGAAGATATAGGGAACCATGCCGCGGTTCCTCAATGCCTCTTCCACGAACCCGTCGAACTGCGGTCCGGCATAGCCGCGTTTGAGGTATTCCCCATACATGCTGAGAAGCGAATCGTCCTGCCGCCGCAGATAGATGACGATCTCGATCTCGTCAAAAATATTCACAAGGAAGTCGTGAAAATTCTGCACCCCGCATTGGCCGCTAATATTCCCGGTCAGGTTCTCGGAAGAAAGCAGGACGGTGTGAACCTTGCCGTGATTCTGATGGGCTTGATTTTTCAGGTGATTGCCAAGTTTGTGGCGAAACTTTTCCACCTGCTCCAGCGTATGGATGCCATAGTCGCGCGAGAAATCATGGATATAGCAGGCCGACGCAAAGAACAGCGTCATCCCACATTCTCCAAGTAAGTCGCTGATTTCGCTGTCGTAATCGTGATATTTCGCATATAAATCATGGCGTTGACGGCTGCGAGGGGCGCGTTTCATGGATCACCTGGAGGGTGCGGGCTTGGCGCGGGGAGATCGGGTTGATTTCGACCGCCGTGTGCGTCTGGAGTTCCGTGGTGCGCAGATCAGTTCAGACGGTGGCCTGCTGGTGATGCGCGAGCTTGATGACGTGCTCGGCCTGTCCAATCTGGCGTCGGAGGCGCTGCGAGACAGCCGCACCGGGAAGAACACGCTCCATCGGCTTGACGGATTGTTCCGGCAATCGGTGTTCGGACGACTGGCCGGATACGAGGATGTGAACGATGCCGACCGCTTGGCCCTCGATCCCGTGATGCGTCAGGTCGTTGGCGGCAGGGCCGTCGAGGCGCAAGCTGCTTCGGCATCGCAGATGGGACGGTTCGAGACCGAGACGCTGGCTCTGGCCGCGAACCGGGCGGCGCTGGCCGATCTGAACGGCCAATGGATCGACCGGTTTCATGACCGCAACGGGTTGAAATACATCGTGCTGGACATGGACAGCTCGGTCAGCCCCACCCACGGCGATCAGGAAGGTGCTGCCTGGAACGGGCATTTCGACTGCACCTGCTATCACCCCATCTTCTTGTTCAACCAGTTTGGCATGCTGGAGCGCTGCGCCCTGCGTAACGGCAATGTCCACAGCGCCGATGGCTGGCGGGATGTCCTTGATCCCGTCATTGCCCGATATGCTGGCCGCGACCTTGGTGGACGCTTCTTCCGGGCCGACGCTGCCTACGCGATCCCCGCGATCTATATGCGGCTGGAAGAAGCCAGGTTCTTCTACGCCATCCGTCTGCCCGCCAACGCCGTCTTGCGCGAGAAGATCGCGCATCGGCTGACACGGCCCGTGGGACGGCCTTCGCTGACCAAGGTCAAACGGTTCTTCGAGGACTTCGAGTATCAGGCGGCGTCCTGGGACAAGCCGCGCCGCGTCATCGCCAAGATCGAATGGCATCCGGGCGAGCTGTTCCCCAAAGTCGGCTTCATCGTCACCAACCTGCCGATGGAGCCAGACTGGGTGGTGAGGTTCTACAACCAGCGCGGCACCGCAGAGCAGCACATCAAGGAAGGCAAATATGCCTTTCGCTGGACGCGGCTGTCATGCCGGAAGTTCCGGCACAACGAGGTGCGGCTGCAACTGCACGCGCTGGCCTACAACCTGGCAACCTTCCTGCGCTGCATCGAACTGCCCGAGGCCATGGCGGACTGGTCGTTGACCAGCCTGCAACTCAAGCTGATCAAGATCGGCGCCCGCGTCGTCCGCCACGCCCGCGCCATTACCTTCCAGTTGGCCGAGGTCGCCGTCACCGGCCCGATGGTGCGGGCCGTCCTTGCCGCCATCCGCCGTCTTCGAACGCCTCCGTCATGCGCATGACCACGATCCATGCCCAAGCTGAACGAAAGCGGCAGGACAGGTCCGTCTGCCGCGCGGAAAAGCGGCTCTGCCGGGCCAGAATGCTGCGGGTTCGAGGCTTGATCCACCCGACTTCGGCCGTTTGCGCGACGACAGACACCGCTCGGGGCGAAAAACGCTTGCCCAGCGAGCAAAATCAGGCGATCTTGAAGTCAAGCGGCAGGCCACTTGGGGAATGTCGGGATATTGGCAGGCACAATCATGACCCCCATCCAGCTTTACAGCTACCAGACTCCCAACGGCCACAAGGCCTCGATCATGCTCGAGGAAACAGGGCTCCCTTATGTCGTCCATGTCGTGGATATCGAAAAGGGCGACCAGTTCCGGCCAGAATTTCTCGCACTGAACCCCAACAACAAGATCCCGGTGATCGTTGACCCCGACCGGAGCCGGACGGTGTTCGAGAGTGGCGCGATCCTGCTCTACCTTGCTGATCGCTCGGGTGTGCTGAAGCCGGCGAACGACATCGAGGCCGGGCTCACGCTGCAATGGATGCTCTTTCAGGCGGGGCATGTCGGGCCGACGCTCGGCCAGCTCTGGAACTACAAGATCTTTGCCGCCGAAAGGCTCCCGCAGGTGATCGCCCGTTTCGAACGGGAGACAGCCCGCATCCTGCGGGTGCTGGATGGCCAATTGGAACCAAGACCATATCTTGTCGGCGATCTTTTCGGTGTCGCCGACGTGATGACCTGGCCATGGATCAACGCTGCCGTATCCAAGCTTGATGTCGATCTCGGCCAATACCCGAATGTCGCCCGCTGGTTTGCTGAAATCGCGGCGCGGCCGGCTGTGCAACGCGGTCTCCGCGTTCCGGCTCACGATGACCAGGAAACGCTCCCATAGAAATTCGCGGGTGTCTCATAGCCGCTACTCGCAAAAGGAGAACAAAGATGGGCGCTCCCTCTCCCGAACTCTGCAATCTTTGGCTTGCGCGCGCCTTCAATGCGCAGGACGTCGAAGCCGCTGCCGCCATGTACCATCCCGAAGCGTCGATCGTTCAGGTCGACGAGGTCCATGGCGGCACCAGCATCGCGCGCGGCGCCGAGGCTATCCGTAAAACGATGGCCGGCTATATCGGGCTGAAGCCCCATATGGATGTGATCACCCACCACACGACCGTTTCCGGCGACTTTGCGATGACACGCTCGCAGTGGTTGATCAGGGGCATGGACAAGGAGGGCAAGCCGACGAAAGTGCATCATCATGGCATGGAAGTTCACCGGCGCCTAAGCGATGGGACCTGGGTCTTCTTCCTGGACCACCCCTTTGGCGCCGATCCGAGCTGGGCAATCGAAGCACCACCACATACAGAATAGCTGAAATGCTTCGCGCCTCGGGGCGCAATGAGACCTGTTGCCGTTCTACGATGGTTGCTCCAGTGGCCACACCTCGACGACGCCGTGTGCGACAGCGCAGGGGGTCCGCGAGACCATGTCTATGGCCTCGGCCAAATCGGCAGCTTCGATTATGGCAAAGCCAGCCACCGGCAAGGACGACGTCATGAACGGTCCATTTGCCGTTTCCACCTGAGCGGCGTCGGGATTGCGCACTTGCACAGGAGCGCCCGCGATACCCATCAACGCTCCGTCTTTCTGCAGCGTCGCATCATGAGCATGGGCCTTTAGAGCGGTGATTTTCTGTCGGATGCCAGCCAAGAACACGGCCTCTTCGTCGGTCAGCGGACGGGTGGGCCAGCCTTTCACATAGAGCATGTTCTTCGGGATTGTCGCCTCGATGCTGGAGCGGATGGCGGCGATCTCCTTTGCGCGCGCCAGTCGGTCGCGCAGATCGGCATCGAGCAGATCCGGCGCAATGTCGCCCAGCCAGCGCCCGCCCTGGAAGGCAAAGCCGCTATCAGCCTCAAGCGTGACCATGCGTCGGTAGAGCGGCGCGGCCTCCGGCTGGCGCGCGGCCGCTGCAAGGTCGGGCAGGCTGGACATGATGCAGAAGCGGCAGCTCACGCGGGACATGCCGAGTCATATGGTTGGCAATCGGCTGCAGCATGTCCGGATACAGGACGCCATGCCGATGCAGCCATTTCTTGTTCGCGGCGCAAGTGTTTTGCAGAAAAGTCGAGGCCGTCTTGGGCGTGCCGATATGGCATATCACTTTCATGGCTCAGATCACGTCCTGGCGGCGTTATTGAAATGCGTCCGGCGGCGGTGCGAGGCGGCAGGGCGGACCGGACGAAAGAAGGGCGAAGGACCGCTTTCCGCGAGGGAGGCTGCCGGCGAATGCGATCTCTGGATGCGATGACCGATGTAAAGGCCGATATGAAGCGGTTGGGTCACTGGGTTGGATCTCGATCAGCGGTCTTCCGATGCGGGCATGGTCCTGCCGGGCCCCGGCAGGCTGGGCGCGGTCTAGCCCATTCTGATTGCCTGGGAAAGCATGAATGCTTGCCGCGGGCCGGACGGCCAGACCGGACGGTTCGCCCGCATCGGCGGAGTTTTGCCGATGACCCTGCGTCAGCGGGGACAAATCGGCACGGCCCGGAAGTCCGCGGAGCCCCGCAGGCACCCGCATCAAGCCCATGGCAGCGGCTTGCGCTTTGTGGCAATGCGGAATCATGGGGACCGCAGATCCGGGAAACACGACCGTGGTGCAATCATCGCAGGACAGCGAACGCTACATCGCCCGAGGCATCGCCCATATGAAGCTGGCGGCCGCCGTCGAGGCGCCGATCGAGGTCGCCTTCGTGCTGATGCCGCGCTTCACCATGCTGGCCTTCACCTCGGCCATCGAGCCTCTGCGTGTCGCCAATCAGCTGACCGAGAAGCTGCTGTTCAAATGGCACGTCCTGACCGAGACCGGCCAGCCGATCAGCTGCTCGAACGGCGTGCCGGTGGTGCCCGATGCCCCGCTTTCCTCGGCCCCGGCCAGCGATTACGTCCTGGTCTGCGGCGGGGTCGAGCCGGATGCCGGCTGCAGCGCAGAGCTGACCGACTGGCTGCGCAAGCAATGGCGCCACGGCCGCACGGTGGGCGGGCTGTGCACCGGCGCCTATGCGCTGGCCCGCGCCGGCATCCTGAACGGCCGCCGTTTCACCCTGCATTGGGAAAACATCCCCAACTTCACCGAGAAGCACCCCGACCTGGCCCCGGAGCGGCGCATCTTCTGCATCGACGACCGCATCGTCACCTGTGCCGGCGGCGTCGCCTCGACCGAGCTGGCGTTGAAGCTGATCGAGGATTACTACGGCACCGACCTGATGCAGGCGGTGATGGACATGTGCCTGCTCGGCCAGATCCGGCGCGGCGAGGAAGAGCAACTGAGCTCGCTTTCCGTGCGGCTGGGCACCCGCAACGACCACCTGATCCGCGCCGTCGCCTATATCGAGGCGCATGTCGAGGACGAGGTGGACCTGGGCGAATGCGCCGGCTATCTGGGCATCTCGCGCCGACAGCTCGAGCGGCTGTTCCAACGCTATCTGGACACCACGCCGCTGCAATATCTCAACCGGGTGCGGCTGCAGCACGCGCGCTCGCTGCTGACCGAGACCAATCTCAGCGTGATGGAGGTGGCGGTGGCCTGCGGCTTCGGTTCGTCCTCCTATTTCTCCAAGGTGTTCCGCTCGCATTACGGCATCTCTCCGCACAAGTTCTCGCTGACGCGCAAGCGGGGCTGAGCCTTGGCGCGATTGCGTGTATGCTGCCCCGGGAACGCTGGCGAAGGGGAACGGCATGGGCAAGGACGGAGGCAAAGGCGGCGGCCAGGCGGGACGCATCCGCATCGGCATCGGCGGCTGGACCTATGAGCCCTGGCGCGGCAGCTTCTATCCCGAGGGTCTGCCGCAGCGGCGCGAGCTGGAACATGCCAGCCGCCAGCTCACCTCGATCGAGATCAACGGCACCTATTACGGCAGCCAGAAGCCCGAGAGCTTCCGCAAATGGCATGACGAGACGCCCGAGGATTTCGTCTTTTCGCTGAAGGCGCCGCGCTATGCCACGAACCGCAGGGTACTGGCGGATGCGGGCGAGACCATCGCGCGCTTCTTCGACAGCGGCGTCCTGCTGCTGGGCGACAAGCTGGGGCCGATCAACTGGCAGTTCATGGCGACGAAGAAATTCGACCCCGAGGATTTCGCCGCCTTCCTGAATCTGCTGCCCGCATCGCTGGACGGCAGGGCGCTGCGCCATGTCGTCGAGGTCCGGCACGAAAGCTTCCGCAGCCCGGACTTCATCGGGCTGATCCGCGGCCATGGCGTCGCCGCGGTGGTTTCGGCCGATGGCGATTTCCCGCAGATCGCCGATCCCACCGCGCCCTTCGTCTATGCCCGCATCATGGGCACGCGCGAGGACGAGCCGCTGGGCTATGCGCCGGACAAGCTGGACCTGTGGGCGGAACGGGCGCGGATCTGGGCCGCCGGCGGCCTGCCCGAGGGGCTTGACCATGTCGGCGGCAACGATGCCGGGGCGCCGCGCGACGTGTTCCTTTACGTGATCAGCGGCTGCAAGCGGCGCAATCCACAGGCGGCGATGGCCTTGATGGAAAGGCTGGGGCAGGGCGGCTGATCCCCGGTTGCAGGGCCAGCGATTTCCCGCTGTCGCGGCGCCGTCGAATTGCGCTTCGCCGCATCGCGCCTATATCTCGCTGCAACGCAAAACCGGGAAGGAACATTCGTGGGCGAAGGACGACAACCGGCACAGGCCGGGCCGATCCTGCATTTTCGCGGCATCGAGGGCCAGGCGATCCGGCTTGCGGCCATCGTGATCCGCCGCGACGACACGGCGCCGGGAAGCCTGCGCGCCGCGGGCGCCGAGATCGCGCCGCGGCGCCTGGCCGCCATCGCCGGCATCACCGCCTGGCGCTACGATTTCACCCTGGCCGCCGGCGATCCGGGCTATGAGCTCGAGGGCGAGCACTACGAGGTGGCGACCGAGTTCGACGGCGACCTGCGCATCGCCTTCGTCTCCTGCAATGGCGAGGAGAATGGCGATCTGGACCGCGACGGCGAGGAGCGCAACCTGATGTGGGCCCGGCTGGCCCGCGACCACGCCCGCGCGCCCTTCGCCCTGTTGCTGCAGGGCGGCGATCAGGTCTATGCCGACGAGGCGACGCAGGGCCACCCGCTGAGCCATGACTGGCCCGACAAGGCGTCCGAGGTCGACGACCCCGCCGCGCTGGCCGGCCTGGCCGAGCATCTGCGCCACCGCTTCGTAGAGCGTTATCTGCATGTGCTGCAGGCGCGCGGCTATGCCTGGATGGCGGCGCGGGTCCCGGTGCTGTCGGTCTGGGACGATCACGACATCTGCGACGGCTGGGGCTCGCTGCCCGAGAAGCGCAGCCGCTCGGCCGTCGGCCGAACCCTGTTCGCCGTGGCGCGCGAGACCTATCTGCTGTTCCAGCACGGCGCGGTGGAAGGCGACATTCCCGACCTGTTCCTCGATGCCTCGGGGGCCAGCCTCAGCTGGAAGCGCGAATTGCCGGGCCTGACCATCGCCGCGCCGGACCTGCGGTCCGAACGCGACCGCCACCGTATCCTCGGCCCGGCGGGCTGGCGGGCGGTCGAGGCGCTGGCGCCGCGGGGCGCGCAGGTGTTCCTGGTCTCCAGCGTGCCGCTGCTGGGGCCGCGCCTGTCGCTTCTGGAACGGCTGATGATGGCGATCCCGCGCATGCAGCATTACGAGGACGACCTGCGCGACCAATGGCAAAGCCGCGCCCATCGCGAGGAATGGCAGCGCATGCTGCGCGAGGTGCTGAAATGGCGCACCGATGCGCCTGTCACCGCGCTGTCGGGCGAGATCCATCTGGCCACCCGCGCCGTCATGGGGCCGGATGCGCAGTGCGTGCATCAATTGGTCGCCTCGGGCATCTCGCATCGCGCCCCGCCCAAGGCCTATGCGCGCAGCCTGGGGCTGTTCGCCGGGCTGGGCGAGGCGCCCTTGCCCGGCCATCCGATCCGCATCCACCCGCTGCCCGGCCAGCGCCACCGCTACGTGGCCGAACGGAACTACCTGACCCTTGCCCGCCGCGACGGGCGCTGGCAGGCGGTCTGGCACCTTGAGGACAGCGGCGAAACCCCGGCGCTGGATCTGTCCGACTGACGCCGGCGGGCGGTTGCGCCGCCCGCCAAAGCCCGCTATGTCGGGCGCCCATACCGGTCGCAGCCTACCCGGTCATCAAAACAAGGGTCACATCATGAAGACGACAGTTGTCTGCTCGGGCGGACTCGATTCCGTGTCGCTGGCGCATATGGTCGCGGCGCAGGGCGGGCTTTCGCGCCTGGTCTCCTTCGACTATGGCCAGCGCCACCGCAAGGAGCTGGATTGCGCCGCCGCCGCCGCCCGGCGGCTGGGCGTGCCGCATCACCTCATCGACATGCGCGGCGTGGGGGCGGTGCTGACCGGCTCGGCGCTGACCGGCGGCGCCGAGGTGCCGGACGGGCATTATGCCGAGGAAACCATGCGCATCACCGTGGTTCCGAACCGCAACGCCATCATGCTGACCGTGGCCTTCGGCATGGCGGCGGCGATGGGCGACCGGGCAGTGGCGACCGCCGTGCATGGCGGCGATCATTTCATCTATCCCGATTGCCGCCCCGCCTTCGCCGAGGCCTTCCAGCACATGCAGGACGCGGCGCTGGACGGCTATGCGCAAGTGCGGCTGCTGACCCCCTTCGTGCATCGCACCAAGGCCGATATCGTCACCGAGGGCGCCCGCCACGGCACGCCCTTTGCCGAAACCTGGTCCTGCTACAAGGGCGGCGCCCGCCATTGCGGCCGCTGCGGCACCTGCGTCGAGCGGCGCGAGGCCTTCCACCTGGCCGGCATCCCCGACCCGACCGGCTATGCGGACGCCGATTTCTGGCGGCAGGCCATCGCAGAACGGCGGCAAGCCTGATGTTCCGCATCGCGAAGGAGTTCCATTTCTCGGCCTCGCACCAGCTGGCGCATCTGCCGCCGGATCATCAATGCGCCCGGCTGCACGGGCACAATTACATCGTCGTGGTCGAACTGGCGGCGGCCGAGCTGAATGCCGACGGCTTCGTGTGCGACTATCACGAGCTTGCGCCGCTAAAGCACTATATCGACACGCATTTCGATCATCGCCACCTGAACGACGTTCTGGACGGCCCTTCGACCGCCGAGGCCATGGCGCGGCATTTCCATGACTGGTGCAAGGCGCGCTGGCCCGAGACGGTGGCGGTCCGGGTGTCCGAGACGCCCAAGACCTGGGCCGAGTATCGGCCATGACGCTGCGCATCGCGGAAATCTTCGGCCCGACCATCCAGGGCGAGGGCGCGCTGATCGGCGAGCCCACGGTCTTTGTCCGCGCCGGCGGCTGCGATTATCGCTGCCTCTGGTGCGACAGCCTGCACGCCGTGGACAGCCGCCACCGCCACGAATGGCGGCCGATGAGCGCCGCGGCGGTCTGGGCCGAGGTCCGGCGCCTGTCCGGCGGCCAGCCGCTGACCATCTCGCTGTCCGGCGGCAACCCGGCGATCCAGGATTTCGCGCCGCTGATCGCGCTGGGACGCGGGCAGGGCTATCGCTTCGCCTGCGAGACGCAGGGCTCGGTCGCGCAGCCCTGGTTCGCGGATCTGTCCATGCTGGTGCTGTCGCCGAAACCGCCCTCGAGCGGGCAGGTGGTCGACTGGGACGTCTTCGACCGCTGTGTGCAGGCGGGCGAGGGCGCCGGCCAGCGGGTGCTGAAGATCGTGATCTTCGACCAGCGCGACCTGGACTGGGCGCGCGCGGTCGCCGCCCGCCATCCCCAACTGCCGCTCTACCTGCAACCCGGCAATCCCGAGACCGATCCCGCCCTGCCGGTCGATCCGCAGGCCCTGGCCGACCGGCTGCTCTGGCTGGTCGAGAACACGGTCGGCCGCGGCTGGCTGAAACCCCGCATCCTGCCGCAGCTGCATGTCCTGATCTGGGGCAACCGGCGCGGCGTCTGAGACATCCCGGAGGGAAGCATGACCGAAACGATCTACAGCGGCCTCACGCAATTGGGCGGCGCCACCCGGCTGCCCGAAAGCCCCGACAAGGCCGAGTTGGAGCGGGTGCAGAACCCGCAGGCCGACGTGGCCTATAACGTGCGCTTCACCGCGCCCGAGTTCACCTCGCTCTGCCCGATGACCGGGCAGCCGGATTTCGCGCATCTGGTGATCGACTATGTGCCCGGCGACTGGCTGGTCGAATCGAAATCGCTGAAACTTTATCTTGGAAGTTTCCGGAATCACGGCGCTTTTCACGAGGACTGCACCGTCTCGATCGGCCGGCGGCTGGCCGGGTTCCTTGCGCCGCGCTGGCTGCGCATCGGCGGCTACTGGTATCCGCGCGGCGGCATCCCCATCGACGTGTTCTGGCAGAGCGGCCCGCTGCCCGAGGCGGTCTGGATCCCCGATCAGGGCGTGCCGCCCTATCGCGGCCGCGGCTGAAGCCGGGCCCCCATCTGCAAGAAGCTATCGGTCGGCGCGGCTCCGGGTATCGGGCCGCGCCGATTTCGCTTGACAGCCTCGTCGCGAATATGTGAGCATTTGCCCATCGCATTAGCAAATGCTGATCCGCAGGGGAGGACAATCGAATGAGCATGATGCTGCGCGGCCTGATGGGGGCTTGCGCCATGACGGCGCTGGCGGCGCCCGCCATGGCCGAGACGCTGACCATCGCCACCGTGAACAACGGCGACATGATCCGCATGCAGAAGATGACCAAGCCGTTCACCGACGCGAACCCGGACATCCAGTTGGAATGGGTCACGCTGGAGGAGAACGTGCTGCGCCAGCGCGTTACCACCGACATCGCCACCAAGGGCGGGCAATACGACATCGTGACCGTCGGCAATTACGAGGTGCCGATCTGGGCCAAGCAGGGTTGGCTGACCCCGCTTGAGGACATGGGCGCCGATTACGACGCCGAAGACATCCTGCCGCCGATCCGCGAGGGGCTGTCGCTGGACGGCAAACTTTACGCGGCGCCCTTCTACGGCGAATCCGCGATGATCATGTATCGCACGGACCTGATGGAAAAGGCCGGGCTGGAGATGCCCGAGCGCCCGACCTGGGAATTTGTCTATGACGCGGCGCGCAAGATGACCGACAAGACCAACGAGGTCTATGGCATCTGCCTGCGCGGCAAGGCCGGCTGGGGCGAGAACATGGCCTTCCTGACCTCGATGGGCGCCAGCTACGGCGCGCCCTGGTTCGACATGGCGTGGAAGCCGCAATTCTCGGGCGAGGCCTGGAAGAAGGCGCTGACCGATTACGTCGCCATCATGACCGAGGCCGGCCCGCCCGGCGCCTCGTCGAACGGTTTCAACGAGAACCTGGCGCTGTTCCAGACCGGCAAATGCGGCATGTGGATCGACGCCACCGTGGCCGCCAGCTTCGTGTCGAACCCCAAGGAGTCGACCGTCGCCGACAAGGTCGGCTATGCACTGGCCCCCGAGGGCGAGAAGCCGCAGATGTGGCTTTGGGCCTGGACCCTGGCCGTGCCGTCCTCGACCGACGCGCCGGACGCGGCGAAGAAGTTCGTCGCCTGGGCGACCTCGAAAGCCTATACCGAGCAGGTCGCGGCCGCCGAGGGCTGGGCGAACGTGCCGCCGGGCACCCGCACCTCGCTTTACGAGAACCTGGAATACCAGAAGGCCGCGCCCTTCGCGAAGCCGACGCTGGACAGCATCATGTCGGCCGACCTGAAGAACCCGACCACCGTGGAAGTGCCCTATATCGGCACGCAATGGGTGGGCATCCCCGAGTTCCAGGCGCTCGGCACCGCCGTCGGCCAGCAATTCTCGGCCGCGCTGGCCGGGCAGGCGAGCGTCGACCAGGCGCTGCAGATGGCCCAGCAGATCGCCGAGCGCGAGATGGCCAAGGCCGGCTATCCCAAGTGACCTTGGTCAGCCCGTAACCCCTTCACGATCACGCAAGGGACGGACATGCCGTCCCTTGCTTCCCGAACCGGAATGTTCATCCGTCATTTTCGTCGCTTGCGTGGGGAGGCGCGCCGATGGCTACCCGACATCAGAAAACACTCGCGCGCCTGATGGTCGCGCCCTCGGTCCTGCTGCTGCTGGGCTGGATGATCGTGCCGCTGGCCATGACGCTGTGGTTCAGCTTCCAGAGCTACAACCTGCTCTCGCCCGGCATGGAACAATTCATCGGCTGGACCAACTACAAGTATTTCCTGTCCGATCCCGCCTTCTGGACGGCGATGCGGAACACGCTGCTGCTGGTCGGGGGCGTGCTGGTCATCACCGTGGGCGGCGGCATCCTGCTGGCCATGCTGCTGGACCAGCCGATGTTCGGCCAGGGCATCGTGCGCATCCTGGTAATCGCGCCCTTCTTCATCATGCCGACCGTCTCGGCGCTGGTGTGGAAGAACATGTTCATGAACCCGGTCAACGGGCTGTTCGCCTGGCTTGCCAAGGCCATGGGCGCGCAGCCCGTCGACTTTCTGGCGCAATATCCGCTGATGTCGGTCATCCTGATCGTCGCCTGGCAATGGCTGCCCTTTGCCACGCTGATCCTGCTGACGGCGCTGCAATCGCTCGACAGCGAGCAGATGGAGGCGGCCGAGATGGACGGCGCCGGCGCCTGGGCCAAGTTCACCCATCTGATCCTGCCGCACCTGTCGCGCGCCATCACCGTGGTCATCCTGATCGAGACCATCTTCCTGCTCTCGGTCTTTGCCGAGATCCTGGTCACCACCAATGGCGGGCCGGGCTATGCCTCGACCAACCTGACCTACCTCGTCTATTCGCAGGCGCTGCTGCAATACGACGTGGGCGGCGCCTCCGCCGGCGGCATCGTCGCCGTCATCCTGGCCAATATCGTTGCGATCTTCCTGATGCGGATGATCGGCAAGACGCTGGAGTGATCCCATGGCCCGCAAAGTCACCGAAACCCGCCGCTGGACCTTCACCATCCTGGCTTGGGGCGTGGCGCTGGCGATCTTCTTCCCGATCCTGTGGACGATCCTGACCAGCTTCAAGTCCGAGGCCGACGCCATTGCCAGCCCGCCGAAATTCCTGTTCTTCGACTGGACGACCGAGAACTATGCCGAGGTGCAGTCGCGCTCGCCCTATTTCCGGCACTTCCTGAACTCGGTCATCATCTCGGTCGGCTCGACGCTGCTCGGGCTGCTGATCGCCATCCCGGCCGCCTGGTCGATGGCGTTCCAGCCGGCCAAGCGGACCAAGGATCTGCTGATGTGGATGCTGTCGACCAAGATGATGCCGGCGGCCGGCGTGCTGATCCCGATGTATCTGCTGTTCCGCAGTTGGGGGCTTCTGGATACCCGCATCGGCATCACGGTCGTGCTGATGCTGATCAACCTGCCGATCATCACCTGGATGCTCTATACCTATTTCCGCGAGATCCCGGGCGAGATCCTGGAAGCCGCGCGGATGGACGGCGCCAGCCTGTCGAAGGAGATCCTTTACGTCCTGACGCCCATGGCGGTGCCCGGCATCGCCTCGACCCTGCTGCTGAATGTGATCCTGGCCTGGAACGAGGCGTTCTGGACGCTGAACCTGACCACCTCGCAGGCGGCGCCGTTGACGACCTTCATCGCCAGCTATTCCAGTCCCGAGGGGCTTTTCTATGCGAAACTTTCGGCGGCGAGCACCATGGCCATCGCCCCGATCCTGATCCTCGGCTGGTTCAGCCAGAAGCAACTCGTGCGCGGCCTGACCTTCGGCGCGGTGAAATGAAAGGGAAGGAATGATGGGTAGCATCACGCTTCAACAGGTTCGCAAGACCTTCGGCGATGTCGAGGTCATTCCGGGCGTCGATCTGCAGATCAACGACGGCGAGTTCGTGGTGTTCGTCGGTCCCTCGGGCTGCGGCAAGTCCACGCTCCTGCGGCTGATCGCCGGGCTCGAGGACGTCACCTCGGGCCGGATCGTCATCGACGGGCAGGACATGACCCAGGCGGCGCCGGCCCGGCGCAAGCTGGCGATGGTGTTCCAGAGCTATGCGCTCTATCCGCATATGTCGGTCAGGAAGAACATCGCCTTTCCGCTGAAGATGGCCGGCATGGCGGCGAACGAGCAGGAGCGGCGCGTCCAGCACGCGGCCGGCATCCTGAACCTGACCGACTATCTCGACCGCCGCCCCGGCCAGCTTTCGGGCGGCCAGCGCCAGCGCGTCGCCATCGGCCGGGCCATCGTGCGCGAGCCCTCGGCCTTCCTGTTCGACGAGCCGCTGTCGAACCTCGACGCGGCGCTGCGGGTGAACATGCGGGTGGAAATCAGCGAGCTGCACAAGAAGCTTGCCACCACCATGGTCTATGTCACCCACGATCAGGTCGAGGCGATGACCATGGCCGACAAGATCGTCGTCTTGCGCGCCGGCCGGGTCGAGCAGGTGGGCAGCCCGCTGGAGCTTTACCGCAAGCCGGCGAACCGCTTCGTGGCGGGCTTCATCGGCAGCCCGAACATGAACTTCATCGAGGGCGAGGCGGCGGAGCGCATGGGCGCCCATGCCATCGGCGTGCGCCCCGAGCATTTCACCATGTCCACCACCGACGGCGCTTTCGCCGGCAGGGTGGGCGTGGCCGAACATCTGGGCTCGGACACCTTCCTGCATATCGACCTGGACGGCGGGCCGCATATCGTCGCGCGGGCGGCGGGCGAGTTCCCGGTCCATCACGGCGACCGCATCTGGCTGACCCCGCAGGACGGCCGGGTCTATCGCTTCGACCGGCAGGGTCTGGCGCTGTGAGGGACAAGATGGACAGGCTTTCCAACCAGACGCTTGCGCAACTGGACCAGCCCGGTCCCGGCTATGACCGCGCCGCCCTGCGCCCCGGCATCCTGCATTTCGGTGTCGGCAATTTCTTCCGCGCGCATCAGGCCGCCTATCTGGACCGGCTGATGAACATGGGGCTGGCGCAGGATTTCGCCATCATTGGCGCCGGCGTCATGCCGGGCGACGTGCGCATGCGCGACACGCTGGCCGCGCAGGACTATCTTTACACGCTGGTCGAGCAATCGGCTGATCGCTCGGACGCCCGCGTTCTGGGGCCGATCGTGGATTACATCGCGCCGGGCGATCACGGACGGATCATCGCCACGCTGGCCGATCCGGCGATCCGCATCGTGGCGCTGACCATCACCGAGGGCGGCTATTTCATCGACGCCGCCACCGGTCATTTCGACAGGGCGCATCCCGCCATCGCGGCGGATGCGGCCAATCCCGAGGCGCCGCAGACCGTATTCGGCCTGATCGTCGCCGGGCTGAAGGCGCGGCGGGCGGCGGGTCATCCGCCCTTCACCGTGATGTGCTGCGACAACATCCCGCATAACGGCAAGGTCACCTGCGAGGCGGTGGCCGAAACCGCGCGGCTGTCGGACCCGGAACTGGCCGCGTGGATCGCGGCCAATGTCGCCTTCCCGAACGCCATGGTGGACCGCATCACCCCGGCGACCAGCGATCGCGAACGCCGCATGGTGCGCGAGGATTTCGGCATCCCCGACGAGGCCCCGGTCTTTTGCGAGGATTTCATCCAATGGGTGCTCGAGGACAATTTCCCCGCCGGCCGCCCGCCGCTTGAGAAAGCCGGCGTCGAATTCGTCGCCGACGTCACGCCCTGGGAGCTGATGAAGATCCGCATCCTGAACGGCGGCCATGCGGTGATCGCCTATCCGGCCGGCCTTCTCGACATCCATTTCGTGCATGAGGCGATGGCGAACGCGCAGGTCCGCGCCTTCCTGGAAAAGATCGAGGCCGACGAGATCATCCCCGCCGTGCCGCCGGTGCCCGGCACCGACCTGCAGGCCTATTTCGCCAAGGTGGCCGAGCGCTGCGCCAATCCCAAGATCGGCGACACGGTGCGCCGGCTCTGCCTTGACGGTTCGAACCGGCAGCCGAAGTTCATCGTGCCGACCGTCGCGCATCGGCTGCAGGCCGGCTTGCCGGTCGAGGGGCTGGCGCTGGAATCGGCGCTGTGGTGCCGCTATTGCGCCGGCGTGACCGACAGCGGCGCCGAGATCGAGCCGAACGACCCGAACTGGGACAGCCTGCTGCCCCGGGCGCAGGCGGCGCGGCACGATCCCGCGGCCTGGCTCGGCATGGCCGAGATCTATGGCGCCACGGGGCGCGATCCGCGCTTTGCCGAACCCTTCGCGCGCTGGCTGGCGATGCTGTGGGACAAGGGCACGCGCGCAACGCTCGATGCCTATCTCAAGGGTTAGGCGGTGGTGCGCGGGCTGATCTTCGACTGCGACGGGGTGCTGGTCGATTCCGAGCCGCTGGCGGTGGCCGAGCTGGAGATCCTGCTGCAGGGGCTGGGCGCCCCGATCTCCAGCGCGCGCATCTATGACGAATTCCTCGGCCGCTCGGTCTCGACCATCGTCGAGGCGGCGCGCGGCTACGGCATCGACCTTGGCCCGGCGCTGCCCGGCTTTTCCGCGGCGCTGGCCCGGCGCTTTCGCCGCGATCTGCGGCCCATTCCTGGCATGGTCGAGGTGCTGGCGCAGCTATCCGGGCCGCGCGCCGTGGCCTCGTCCAGCGCGCCGGACCGGCTGGCGCTGTCTTTGGCGCTGACCGGGCTGGCGCCGCTGTTCGGCCCGCATGTCTATTCGGCGACCCAGGTGGAGCACGGCAAGCCGGCGCCGGACCTGTTCCTGTTCGCCGCCGGGCATCTGGGCGTTGCCCCGGCCGATTGCGTGGTGATCGAGGACAGCCCGGCCGGCTTGCGCGCCGCCCGCGCCGCGGGGATGCGGGTGATCGGCTTTCTGGGCGGCAGCCATGCCGACCAGGCGCGGCTGGCCGGGAAGCTGGCCGCCGAAAACCCGGACGCGCTGATTGACCATGCCCGGGATTTGCCCAAAACTCTGGCCGGATTGCGCTGAGGGGGAGTGGGCGAATTGCTGATCGGGGCCGTGGATGTGGGCTCGGCCCGCGCGCGGGCGGGGCTGTTCACCGCCGGGGGGCGACTGGTCGCGCGGGCAAGCCGCGGCTTTTCCACCATCGCCGGTCCCGACCGCCAGGCCATGCATGATTTCGCCGAGATCTGGCAGGCGGTGGCCGAGGCGCTGGCCGAGGCGCGGCGCCAGGCCGGCGCCAGCCCGGCGCAGATCCGTGCCCTGGCCTTCGACGCCACCTGTTCGCTGGTGGTCCAGGCGCCGGGCTTCGCCCCGGACGTGATCGCCTGGCACGATCATCGCGCCATCGCCGAGGCGGCCGAGCTTGGCGCCATCGCGCATGAGGTGGTGGTGCGGGCCGGCGGCTCGGTCTCGCCCGAGATGCAGACGCCGAAGCTGATGTGGCTCAGGCGCCGCCGGCCCGAGATCTGGGCGGCGTTGCAGGGGGTGCGCGACCTGTGCGACCATCTGGCCTTTCGCGCCACCGGCCTCGAGGTGCGCTCGCATTGCGCGGCGGCGGCGAAATGGCCCTGGCTGCCCGATCGGGGCGGCTGGCAGACCGATCTGCTGGCCCGGATCGGCATCGCGGATTTCCCGCGCCCCGGCCCGGTCCTGCCGCCGGGCAGCCGCATCGGCCCGCTTTCGCCGCGGGGCGCGGCCGAACTGGGGCTGGAGCCCGAAACGCTGGTCGCCGTCGGGCTGATCGACGCTTTCTCCGGGGCGCT
The DNA here is from genome assembly GCF_030388245.1 of Paracoccus sp. TOH. Taxonomy (NCBI): domain Bacteria; kingdom Pseudomonadati; phylum Pseudomonadota; class Alphaproteobacteria; order Rhodobacterales; family Paracoccaceae; genus Paracoccus; species Paracoccus sp. TOH. Next base: position 63,066 of record NZ_CP098360.1, on the reverse strand, counting down.
GGGCGCGGCGCCGGACATGCCGGCGCTGATCGCCGGCACCTCGAACTGCGTCATGGCGGCGGGGCTGGCGGCGGCGCCGGCGCTCTGGGGCCCCTATCCCGACGCGATCCTGCCGGGCGAGGCGGTCAGCGAGGGCGGGCAATCCGCCACCGGCGCGCTGCTGGAGCGGATCCGCCGGCTCTATCCGCGCCCGGCCAGCCATGACGAGATCCTGGCGCGTCTTGCCGCGGCGAAGGACGAGCCGGGCCAGGGGCTGCACGTTCTGCCCGATTTCAAGGGCAGCCGCACGCCCTTTGCCGATCCGCTGATGCGCGGCACCATCCACGGCCTGTCGCTGGACGGCAGCCCCGCGGCGCTGGACGGGTTCTACTGGCGTGCGGCGGTCGGGATCGCGCTGGGAACCCGGCAGGTCATCGCCCATATGGGCCTGGCCCCCGCCGCGCTGGCCATGGCCGGCGGGCAGGCGCGCTCGGCCCTGCTGCGCCAGCTCTATGCCGATGCCATCGGCGCCGAGATCCATTGGCAGCCCGAGGACGCGGTGCTGCGCGGCACCGCCATCGCCGCCGCGGCGCCGCTGATGGGGGGGCTGGTGGCGGCGCGCGCCCGCTTCTCGCACCCGGCCGAGATCACCCGCCCCGATCCCGCCGCCCGGGCCCGGCGCGAGCGCGACTGGCGCATCTTCCGGCGGATGCAGCAGCAGCGGGCCGAGATCGCCGCGATGTAGGCTTCTGGCTTTTGCTTATACGCCTTGCCGGGCGCAAGGCCGGGATCCGCTTTTGCTGGATATGCCTTAGTCCTTCAGCAGCGCCGCCGCGGTGGTCGCGTCGGTGATCAGCCCGCTGATCAAGCCGCCCCGCAACGCGCCGCGGATGGCCGGGATCTTTTCCGCGCCATGCGCCGCGCCGATGACCAGCGTCGTCTCGCGCGGCGGGATCGGCGCCGAGGCGACGCGGTCATTGCTGAGACCCTCGACCAGCCGGCCATGGGCATCATAGGCCCAGCCGGTGATCTCGCCCACCGCGCCGGCGGCGACCAGCGCGTCAAGGTCGGGCCGCGACAGGAAGCCGTCCAGCATCAGCGGGGCGCGGTCGTTCACCGTGCCGATGCCGACGAAGGCGACGCTGGCCTCGGCCGACAGGCGGATCAGCCGCTCGATGCTGGGCTGGCCGTTCACCGCCTGCCGCTCGTGCACCGTGGGCGCGATGACCGGCAGCGGCAGGGGAAAGCAGCGGGCCGTCACCAGGTCGGACAGGGTGAACAGCACGTTGTAATAGGCGGTCGAGCCGTCGGGGGCGATATTGCCGGTCAACGAGACGACGCGGTGCTGCGGGCAGTCGAAATGCGGCAATTGCGCGATGGCGCTGCGCAGGGTGCGGCCGGTGCCGATGGCCAGGGTCAGCGGCTCGGGCCGACGCAGCCATTGCTCGATCGCATCGGCCAGCATCAGCGCCACCCCGGATTCCGGGGCGTCGGCCGGCGCGATCTCGCACAGCTCCAACCCCCATTTCCGCCGCATCCCGGCGGCCAGGTCCATGCTCTGGGCGAAAGGATGGTCGATGCGGATCTTGACGATGCCTTCGGCCATCGCCTGCGCGACAAGGCGCTGCGCGGTCTGGCGCGAGACGCCCATGATCCCCGCGATCTCGTCCTGGGTCTTGCCCGCGACATAGGAGAGCCACGCCGCCTTGGCCGCCTGTTCCAGTTTCCGGCCCTGGTTGGTCATGGATCGCGCGCGCCGCCCCGAGATTGTCCTGGTTGGTGTCCGTGTCTAGCTTGCCGCCGGCCGCGCTGTCCAGCGCGGCCCGTCATCGCGACGGCCGCGGAAGCATCGCCTCGACGGTCGGATCCTCGGCACCCAGATCGTCGATCAGCGGGTCCAGCCCTGCCGCACGCGTCAGCAGGGCGCGGTCAACGATGATGATGCGCGGGCCGTCCAGCGCGATGCCCTCGTTCCTCAGCGCCGCCAGGGTGCGCGACAGGCTTTCCGGCGTCATGCCCAGATACGAGGCGAGATGGCGTTTTTCCACCGGCAGCACGAAGCTGGGGACGTCGCCTTCGCGCTGGGACTGGTTCAGCAGCCAGGCCGCCAGCCGCTCGCGGGCGGTGCGCAGCTTCAGGTTCTTGGCCTGCCGCACCATGCCGCGATAGCTGCCGGCCAGCTCGGTCATCACCGCCGCCGCCAGTTCCGGGTCGCGCCGGATCGCCGCGTGCAGGTCGACCGCCGGCAGCATCAGGATGCGCGAGCGTTCCAGCGTGCGCGCCGACATCAGATAGGGCATGTCGCGGATGCAGGCCGCCAGGATGAAGCTGGAGACCGGGCGCAGCACCGCCATCACCGCGTCGCGGCCGTTCCATTCGGCGTGCAGCTCGACCGCGCCCTCGACCAGGATATGCAGGAAATCGGGGTGGTCGCCCTGGCGGAACAGTTCAAGCTGCGGCGGGAAGCTCTGCGAATAGGTGGTCGCCATCAGCCCCTCGAAGGTCGGGGTCGCGACCGAGCGGAACAGCGGCAGATTGCGGATGGCTGGCTTTTCCTCGTCGCGCACGAATCGTCGTCCCGGTCAAAATCAGTTGATTTTTGATAAGCCATAAATGCAGATGGCGCAAGAACAGGATCGGATAACGTCAAGTCATGAAGGCGTATCGGTTATTCGCGACAGCAGAATAACGCAATTCCGGTCCGATTTTCCCGGCAACCGGCGCTGGATTGATTCAGGTCAAGTTTCGAGAGGGGGCTTTCATGGTGCCGCTGTTGCCGAAACCCGCAGGCATCTCTGCATTCGGGGAATCAGGAGCAAGTCATGTCGGAACATCCCATTCCGTCCCGCAGCGACCAGCAACGCGCCTTGTGGCTCAGCACATTGGCCTTTACCCTGTGTTTCGCGGTCTGGACGATCTTCTCGATCATCGGGATCACCATCAAGGCAGAGCTGGGCCTCTCCGAGTTCGAATACGGTCTGCTGATCGCGACGCCGGTGCTGACCGGTTCGCTGACGCGGCTGATCCTTGGCGTCTGGACCGAGCGTTACGGCGGCCGGCTGGTCTTTGCCGCGCAGATGGTCCTGACCGGCCTTGCCACCTATGCGCTGACACTGGCCGACAGCTATGCCACCTTCCTGCTGGCGGCGCTGGGCGTCGGTCTGGCGGGCGGATCCTTCATCATCGGCGTGGCCTATGTGTCCAAATGGTTCCCGGCCGAAAAGCAGGGCCTGGCGCTGGGCACTTTCGGCATGGGCAATGTCGGCGCCGCGGTGACCAAGTTCCTGGCGCCCTTCGTGCTGGTCGCCATGGGCTGGCAGGGCGTGGCCGAGATCTGGGCCACCGCCATCGCGCTGATGGGCGTGGCCTTCTATCTGCTGGCCAAGGACGACCCGGATTTTGCCGAGCGCCGCGCGCGCGGCGTGCAGGGTCCGACGCTGGCCGAGCAGTTCGCGCCGCTGAAGAACCTGCAGGTCTGGCGCTTCTCGCTGTATTATTTCTTCGTCTTCGGCGGCTTCGTGGCGCTGGCGCTGTGGCTGCCGCATTACCTGGTCGCCGTCTATGACGTCGACGTGCGCACCGCCGGCATGGCCGCGGCCTCGTTCAGCTTGGCGGCCAGCGTGTTCCGTGCCTATGGCGGCGCGCTGTCGGACCGCTTCGGGGCGCGGACGGTGATGTACTGGACCTTCGGCTTCTCGATCGTGTTCCTGTTCATGCTGTCCTATCCGCCGACGGATTACGTCATCCACGGCAAGGACGGCGCCATCGCCTTCTCGACCCGCATGGACCTGTGGCCCTTCGTGGCGACGATCTTCGCGCTGGGCTTCTTCATGAGCCTGGGCAAGGCGGCGGTGTTCAAGCACATCCCGGTCTATTACCCGAACCATGTCGGGGCCGTGGGCGGCCTGGTCGGCATGATCGGCGGCCTGGGCGGGTTCGTCCTGCCCATCGTCTTCGGCGCGCTGCTGGACCTGACCGGCGTCTATACCTCGTGTTTCGTGCTGCTGCTGCTGGTGGTCATGGTGTCGCTGGCCTGGATGCACATGTCGGTCCGCGCCATGGAACGCCAGGCGCAGGGCAAGGCGCTGGACCAGTTGCCCGCCTTCCCTGAGCTGAAGGAGATCCATACCCCCGGCAAGACCGAGATGCCGCGGGTGATCGAGGACTGGCGCCCCGAGGATCCGGCCTTCTGGGAAGGCAAGGGCAAGCGCATCGCGCGGCGCAACCTGTGGATCTCGATCCCGGCGCTGACCCTGGCCTTCGCGGTCTGGATGGTGTGGTCGGTGGTGATCGCCCGGTTGCCGGCGATCGGCTTCCAGTTCACCCAGGACCAGTTGTTCTGGCTGGCGGCGCTGCCGGCGCTGTCGGGGGCGACGCTGCGCATCTTCTACAGCTTCATGGTGCCGATCTTCGGCGGCCGGCTGTGGACGACATTGTCCACCGCCTCGCTGCTGGTCCCGGCCATGGGCATCGGCTATGCGGTGCAGAACCCGCAGACGCCCTATCTGATCTTCGTGGTGCTGGCGCTGCTCTGCGGGCTGGGCGGCGGCAACTTCGCCTCGTCCATGGCGAATATCAGCTTCTTCTTCCCGCGCGCCGAAAAGGGCAACGCCATGGCGCTGAACGCGGGCCTGGGCAATCTCGGCGTGTCGCTGATGCAGTTCCTGGTGCCGGTGATCATCACCGCCGGCGTGTTCGGCGCGCTCGGCGGCCAGCCGCAGCAACTCTCGGACGGCGGCCAGGTCTGGATGCAGAACGCCGGGTTCATCTGGGTGCCCTTCATCCTGATGGCGACTGCCGCCGCCTGGTTGGGCATGAACGACCTGGCGGATGCGAAATCCAGCTTCCGCGAGCAGGCGGTGATCTTCTCGCGCCGGCACAACTGGATCATGTGCCTGCTTTATGTCGGAACCTTCGGCAGCTTCATCGGCTATTCCGCCGCCTTCCCGATGCTGACGAAACTGGCCTTCCCGGGGGTGAACGCGCTGCAATACGCCTTCCTCGGGCCGCTGATCGGCGCGCTTAGCCGCGCGGGCAGCGGCTGGCTGGCCGACCGGATGGGCGGCGCGCGCGTCACCTTCTGGGTCTTCGCCGGCATGATCGCCTCGGTCCTGGTCATCATCCAGGGGCTGGGCAGCACCTCCTTCATGCTGTTCTTCCTGGGCTTCATGGCGCTGTTCTTCTTCAGCGGGGTCGGCAATGCCTCGACCTTCCAGATGATCCCGGTAATCATGCGCAAGGAGATCGCCCGGCTTTGCCCGCAAGCCGATGCCGAGGAGCGCCGCCGGCGGTCCGAGCGGGAATCGGCCGCGATCATCGCCTTCACCGCGGCCATCGGCGGCTATGGCGGGTTCTTCATTCCCAAGGCCTTCGGCAGCTCGATCCAGCTTACGGGCGGGGCCGGTCCGGCGCTTTGGGGCTTCCTGATCTTCTACCTCATCTGCATCGCCGTCACCTGGGGCGTCTACACGCGCCGCGGCGGGTTGCTGCACGACATCGAACATGGGCGGGCGGCCGTCGCCGCCCCCGCCGAATAGCCTGGAAATAACGGAGAGAGCCATGAGCCATCTTCTGGATCGCTTGAACTTCCTGACCAGCCTGCGCAAGGACCGCTTCGCGGAAGGCCACGGCCAGACCACCATCGAAAGCCGCGACTGGGAGGACACCTATCGCGCCCGCTGGCGGCACGACAAGATCGTCCGCTCGACCCACGGGGTGAACTGCACGGGCTCGTGTTCGTGGAAGATCTACGTCAAGTCCGGGATCGTCACCTGGGAAACCCAGCAAACCGATTATCCGCGCACCCGGCCGGACCTGCCCAACCACGAGCCGCGCGGCTGCGCGCGCGGCGCCTCCTACAGCTGGTATCTCTACAGCGCCAACCGGGTGAAGACGCCGCTGATCCGCGGCAAACTGATGCGGCTCTGGCGCGAGCGGCGCAAGACCATGGCGCCGGTCGAGGCCTGGGCCTCGATCCAGAACGACCCGCAGGCGCGCGAAAGCTATACCCGCATCCGCGGCAAGGGCGGCTTCGTGCGCGCCACCTGGGACGAGGCGACCGAGATCACCGCCGCCGCCAACGCCTATACCGCCCGGAAATACGGTCCCGACCGGGTCTTCGGCTTCTCGCCCATCCCGGCCATGTCGATGATCTCCTATGCGGCGGGGACGCGCTACCTGTCGCTTCTGGGCGGCACCTGCATGTCCTTTTATGACTGGTATTGCGACCTGCCGCCGGCCTCGCCCCAGACCTGGGGCGAGCAGACCGACGTTCCCGAAAGCGCCGACTGGTACAATGCGGGCTATCTGCTGCTCTGGGGCTCGAACGTGCCGCAGACCCGCACGCCCGACGCGCATTTCTATACCGAGGCGCGCTATCGCGGCACCAAGTCGGCGGTGATCTGCCCGGACTATTCGGAAGCGGCGAAGTTCGGCGACATCTGGCTGAACGTCAAGCAGGGCACCGACGCGGCGCTGGGCATGGCCTTCGGCCATGTCATCCTGCGCGAATTCCACCTGGACCGGCAGGCCGAATATTTCGAGGATTACTGCCGCCGCTATTCCGACATGCCGATGCTGGTGCGGCTGGACGATCAGGACGGCCGGCTGGTCCCCGGCCGCCAGCTGCGCGCCAGCGATTTCGACGGCGCGCTGGACCAGGCGAACAACCCCGAATGGAAGACCGTCGCCATCGACGAGACCAGCGGCCGCATCGTGGTCCCCAACGGTTCGATCGGCTTCCGCTGGGGTGAGCAGGGGCGCTGGAACCTGGAACAGAAAGCCGGCGAGGACGAGGTCCGCCTGCGCATGAGTCTGATCCTCGACCAGGATCGCGACGACGTGGTGGCGGTGGACTTCCCCTATTTCGGCGGTGCCGCGACCAACGGCTTCGCGGTGGACGATCGCGGCGAGGTGCTGACCCGCAATGTGCCGGTCAAGCGCCTGACCCTGGCCAATGGCGAGCAGGCGCTGGTCGCCACGGTCTTCGACCTGCTCTGCGCCAATTACAGCCTCGACCGGGGCCTGGGCGGCGAGAACGTCGCCAAGAGCTATGACGCCGACGTGCCCTTCACCCCGGCCTGGGCCGAGCGGATCACCGGCGTGCGCCGCGACAAGATCGTTCAGGTGGCGCGGGAATTCGCCAGCAATGCCGAAAAGACCAATGGCAAGTCCATGGTCATCATCGGCGCGGCGATGAACCATTGGTTCCACATGGACATGAACTATCGCGCCGTCATCAACATGCTGGTGATGTGCGGCTGCGTCGGCCAGTCCGGCGGCGGCTGGGCGCATTACGTCGGCCAGGAGAAGCTGCGCCCGCAGACCGGCTGGACGGCGCTGGCCTTTGCGCTGGACTGGGCGCGCCCGCCGCGGCACATGAACTCGACCAGCGCCTTTTATGCCCATACCGACCAGTGGCGCTACGAGACGGTGACGGCACGCGAGCTGCTGTCGCCGACCGCCCCCAAGGGCGACTGGGACCGGCTCAGCCTGATCGACTACAACATCCGGGCCGAGCGCATGGGCTGGCTGCCTTCGGCGCCGCAGCTGCGCCAGAACCCGCTGGATGTCGGCCGGGCCGCCCGGGCCGAGGGCGTCGAGGTCAAGGACTACGTCGCGCGCGGACTGAAATCCGGCCGGCTGGAAATGTCCTGCGAGGATCCGGACGCGCCGGAGAACTGGCCGCGCAACCTTTATGTCTGGCGCTCGAACCTGCTGGGTTCCTCGGGCAAGGGGCATGAATATTTCCTCAAGCATCTGCTCGGCACCGATCACGGCGTGCAGGGCAAGGATCTGGGCGAGGAAGGCGGGGTCAAGCCGGTCGAGGCGCGCTGGCACGACCAGGCGCCCGAGGGCAAGCTGGACCTGCTGGTCACCATCGACTTCCGCATGTCGACCACCGCCGTCTATGCCGACATCGTCCTGCCGACCGCCAGCTGGTACGAAAAGGACGACATGAACACCTCGGACATGCATCCGTTCATCCACCCGCTGCAGGCGGCGGTCGACCCGGCTTACGAGTCGAAATCGGATTGGGAGATCTTCAAGTCCATCGCCCGGAAATTCTCGGACATCGCCCCCGAGGTGCTGGGGGTCGAGACCGACGTGGTGCAGCTGCCGCTGCAGCACGACAGCGCCGGCGAGATCATGCAGCCGTTGGTCGCGGACTGGAAACAGGGCCAATGCGACCTGATCCCCGGCAAGACCGCGCCGGCCTATATCGAGGTGACGCGCGATTACCCGAACCTTTACAAGCGCTTCACCGCGCTTGGGCCGCTGATGGAAAAGGTCGGCAATGGCGGCAAGGGCATCGCCTGGGACACCACGACCGAGGTGCATCATCTGAAGGCGCTGAACGGCACCGTCACCGAGGAGGGACCGACCCAGGGCATGGCCCGCATCGACACCGCCATCGACGCCGCCGAGGTGGTGCTGATGCTGGCGCCCGAAACCAATGGCGAGGTCGCCGTCAAGGCCTGGGAGGCGCTGGGCAAGGCGACCGGGCTTGACCACAAGCACCTGGCCGAGGTCAAGGAGGACGAGAAGATCCGCTTCCGCGACATCGCTGCCCAGCCGCGCAAGATCATCTCGTCGCCCACCTGGTCGGGCATCGAAAGCGAGGAGGTCTGCTACAATGCCGGCTGGACCAACGTGCATGAGCTGATCCCGTGGCGCACCGTCACCGGCCGCCAGCAGCTTTACCAGGACCACGAATGGATGCGGGCCTTTGGCGAGGGGTTCGTGACCTGGCGGCCGCCGGTGGACCTGAAGACCGTGGGTCATGCCGCGACGAAATCGCTGGGCGCCAGCGAAAAGCACGTGGTGCTGAACTTCCTGACCCCGCACCAGAAATGGGGCATCCATTCGACCTATACCGACAACCTGCTGATGCTGACGCTGAACCGCGGCGGTCCGGTGGTCTGGATCTCGGAAATCGACGCCCGCAAGGCCGGTGTCGTCGATAACGACTGGGTCGAGGTCTTCAACTCCAACGGCGCCATCAGCGCCCGCGCGGTGGTCAGCCAGCGCATCAAGGAAGGCAGCATGTTCATGTATCACGCCCAGGAAAAGATCGTGAACACGCCCGGCTCGAAAGTCACCGGCAAGCGCGGCGGCATCCACAACTCGGTCACCCGCATCGTGCCGAAGCCGACCCATATGATCGGCGGCTATGCGCAGCTGGCCTACGGCTTCAACTATTACGGCACCGTGGGCGCCAACCGGGACGAATTCGTCATCGTCCGCAAACTCGATCAGGTCGACTGGCTCGACCAACCCCTGGAAATCGGGGCCGCAACCCAAAAAGTGGAGGCAGCGGAATGAAAGTTCGTGCGCAAATCGGCATGGTGCTGAACCTGGACAAGTGTATCGGCTGCCATACCTGCTCGGTCACCTGCAAGAACGTCTGGACCTCGCGCGAGGGCGTCGAATACGCCTGGTTCAACAACGTCGAGACCAAGCCCGGCATCGGCTATCCCAAGGATTGGGAGAACCAGAAGCGCTGGAACGGCGGCTGGACCCGGACCCGCGCCGGCCACCTGCAACCGAAACAGGGCGGCAAGTGGCGCATCCTGGCCAATATCTTCGCCAACCCCGACCTGCCCGAGATCGACGATTTCTACGAGCCCTTCGATTTCGACTACGACCACCTGAAATCGGCGCCGGAAATGCAGGCGTTCCCGACCGCCCGGCCGCGCTCCAAGATCACCGGCGAGCGGATGGAAAAGATCGAATGGGGCCCGAACTGGGAGGAGATCCTGGGCGGCGAATTCGAGAAGCGCAGCAAGGACTACAACTTCGAGGGCGTGCAGAAGGACATCTACGGAGAGTATGAGAATACCTTCATGATGTATCTGCCGCGGCTCTGCGAGCATTGCCTCAACCCGGCCTGCGTCGCCTCGTGCCCCTCGGGCGCGATCTACAAGCGCGAGGACGACGGCGTGGTGCTGATCGACCAGGAGAAGTGCCGGGGTTGGCGCATGTGCGTTTCCGGCTGCCCCTACAAGAAGATCTATTACAACTGGTCCTCGGGCAAATCGGAAAAATGCATCCTGTGCTATCCGCGCCTGGAAAGCGGCCAGCCCACGGTCTGTTCCGAAACCTGCGTCGGCCGCATCCGCTATCTGGGCGTGATGCTCTATGACGCCGACAAGATCGCCGAGGCCGCCGCGACCGAGTCGGAGATGGACCTCTACGACGCGCAGCTGGGCGTGTTCCTGGACCCGAACGACCCCGAGGTGATCGCCGCAGCGCGCGCCGAGGGCGTCCCCGAGGACTGGATCAAGGGCGCGCAGAACTCGCCGATCTGGAAGATGGCGATGGAGTGGAAGATCGCCTTCCCGCTGCATCCCGAATACCGCACGCTGCCGATGGTCTGGTATGTGCCGCCGCTGTCGCCGATCCAGAACGCCGCCGAGGCCGGCAAGATCGCCGCGCAGGACGACATGCCCGACGTGCGCAGCCTGCGCATCCCGCTGCGTTACCTGGCGAACATGCTGACCGCCGGCGACGAGGCCCCGGTCGCCTCGGCCCTGGAGCGGATGCTGGCGATGCGCAGCTACATGCGCTCGAAGACCGTCGACGGGGTGGTGAACCTGGGCGTCGCCAAGCGCGTCGGCCTGACCCCGCATCAGATCGACGAGATGTATCACCTGCTTGCCATCGCCAATTACGAGGACCGCTTCGTCATCCCGACCACGCATCGCGAGCTGGTCGAGGATGCCTATGACCTGAAGGGCGGCTGCAGCTTCACCGACGGCAACGGCTGCTCGTCAGGCCACAGCAGCGGCAAGCTGTTCTCGGGCAAGAAGTTCCGCAGCCCGCAGGAGTTCATCGCATGAAGACCTTCAAGGCATTCTCGCTGCTGCTGAGCTATCCCTCGGCCGAGCTGCAGGAGGCGATCCCCGCCATCGAGGCGACCTTGCGCGACGACGGGCTGCTGGGCCCCAAGCGCATGGAGGCGCTGGCGCCGCTGCTGGCCGAACTGGCGCGCGGCGACCTTTACGAATTGCAGGAACGCTATGTCCTGCTTTTCGACCGCTCGCGCACCCTGTCGCTGAACCTGTTCGAGCATATCCATGGCGAAAGCCGCGACCGCGGCGGCGCCATGGTCGACCTGCTCGAGATGTATCGCGCCGGCGGCCTGGATCTGGGCGGGACCGAGCTGCCCGACCACCTGCCGGTGCTGCTGGAATACCTGTCGACCCGGCCCTTGGCCGAGGCGCAGGCGGTGCTGGCCGATGCCGGCCATATCCTGGTCGCGCTGGCCGAGCGGCTGACGCGCCGCGACACCGCCTATGCCGCGGTGCTCGAGGCATTGGTCATGGTCGCCGGCGCCGATCCCGATACCGAGGAGGTGCAGACGCTTCTGGCCTGCAAGGACGACAACCCCGAGGATCTGGAGGCCCTCGATGCGGTCTGGGCCGAGGCGCAGGTCACCTTCGGTCCCGATCCCAATGCCGGCTGCCCGGTCAGCCGCGACCTGCTTGCCCGCATGGACCCCGCACCGGAACGCAACCCGGCGCGGACCGCCAGCTAACAGGAGGAAGAGATGAACAATTTCCTGTTCGGAATATATCCCTATATCGCCATCACCGTGATGGTCTTCGGCTCGATCGTGCGGTACGAGCGCGATCCCTTCACCTGGAAATCCTCGTCCAGCCAGCTTCTGCGCCGCCGGCAGTTCGTCATCGGCTCGGTGCTGTTTCATGTCGGCGTGCTGGTGATTCTGGGCGGCCATCTGGTCGGGCTTCTGACGCCCATCGCGGTTTTCGACGCGCTGGGGATCAGCCACGGCGCCAAGCAGGTCCTGGCCATGGCGGCCGGCGGCATCGCCGGCCTGATGGCGCTGGTCGGCGGCGCGATCCTGCTGCAGCGCCGGCTGACCGATCCGCGCATCCGGGCCAATTCGACGCTGGCCGATACCGGCATCCTGGCGCTGCTGATGCTGCAGCTGGTGCTGGGGCTGGGGACGATCTTCGTGTCGGCCGGGCATCTGGACGGGCACGAGATGGTCAAGTTCATGAACTGGGCGCAGGGCGTGGTCTATTTCGGCACGGACCCGGCGGCGCATCTGGCGGATGTGTCCTGGATCTTCAAAGTGCATATCGTTCTGGGCCTGACCATCTTCCTGCTGTTCCCCTTCACCCGGCTGGTGCACATGCTCTCGGCGCCGGTGCGCTATCTGTGGCGGCCCGGCTACCAGATCGTGCGCTCGAAACGCGGCGCCCGGCGCGGCGTCGGCCTGAGCCCGCTGCCCCGCGACGCCGAGGCGCGCGAGGCGCTGGCCCGCAAGGTCGCGGCGCATGACCTGGCCCGGCAGCGGCCCGAGCCCCTGCCGCAGGCGGCGGAGTGATGGCCATGGAGATGAAACCGCTTCTGCCGCCGATCGTGGTCAACGGCGTGACCATCCCGGCCGAGCGCATCGCCGCCGAGGCGCAGAACCATCCGGCGCCCAAGGGCAAGCCGGGCCAGGCCTGGAAGGCCGCCGCCCGTGCCCTGGCCCTGCGCGAGATCCTGCTGCAGGAGGCTCGGGCGCGGGGCATCGCACCCGAGCCGGCCGAGCTTGCCCCCGGTCAGTGGGAGACCGAGGAGGAGGCGATGATCCGCCAGCTTCTGGAAACCGCCATCCGTCCCGAGCCGGCCGACGAGCTCGCCCTGCGCGCGCTTTACGATGGCGCGCCCGAGCGGTTCCGCGCCCCTTCGCTTTACGAGGCGGCGCATATCCTGATCGCCGCCCCGGCGGGCGACGCCGCGGCGCGGGCCGTGGCGCGCGACACCGCCCTGGCGCTGCTGGACGAGCTGCGCCGCGTACCGCGCCGCTTTGCCGAACTGGCGGCGCAGAACAGCGCCTGTTCCTCGCGCCAGAACGGCGGGCTGCTGGGGCAGCTCAGCTCCGGCGACACGGTGCCGGAATTCGAGGCGGCGCTGGCCGGGATGGAGGAGGGCGAAATCTCGGCCCAGCCGGTCGAGACGCGCTACGGCTTCCATCTGATCCGGCTGGACGCCAAGGCGCGGGGCGCGATCCTGCCCTTCGAGACGGTGTTGCCGCATCTGCGCGAGGCGCGCGAGAAAGCCGCCTGGGTCGTGGCCAGCCGCGCCTTCACCGCCGAACTGGTGGCGCGGGCCGAGGTCAGCGGCGTGAGCCTGGCGGCGGAAGCCGAAAGGAAAGACCGATGAAACTGGGCTATGTCACCCTGTCCGGCCGCGGCGCCATCGACGCGCTGCTGGCCGGCGTGGTCGCCCGGCTCGAGGCCGAGGGCCTGCGGCTGGCCGGCACCGTGCAGACCAATATCGACCGCGACGACCGGCCGCTTTGCGACATGGACCTGCGGCTGCTGCCGGACGGGCCGACGGTGCGCATCAGCGTCGACCGCGGCGCCGAGGCGCGCGGCTGCCGGCTGGATGCCGAAGCGCTGGAGCGTTCGGTGCTTTGGACCGAGCGGGCGCTGGACCGCGCCGAGTTTCTGGTCGTCAACAAGTTCGGCAAGCAAGAGGCCGAGGGCAGGGGTCTTGCCGGCACCATCGCCGAGGCGCTGGCCCGCGGCCTGCCGGTGCTGGTCGGGGTGAACGGGCTGAACCTGCCGCCCTTCCTGGAATTTGCCGGCGGCCTGGCCGATGCCCTGCCGCCGGAACCCGAGGCCGTCCTGCGCTGGTGCCGCGCCGCCCGCGCGGCGGCCTCGGCCTGCGCCGCCGCCTGAACCGCCCGCCGCTCAGCCGGCCGGTCCGGCCGGTTGCTCCGGCCCGCGGCCGGTCGGATGCAGCAGCGGCAGGAAATCCCCGCGTCGCGCCAGCACATCGGCCAGCGTATAGCCGTCGAGCACCGCCATGAAGGCTTGCAGCGCCTCGTCCAGCATCGAGGTCAGGCCGCAGGCCGGGGCGATGATGCATCCGGCGCAGCCCACCAGATCGAAATCGTCCTCGGTGTGACGGATCAGCGCACCCACGCTGATCTCGGCCGGCGGACGCGCCAGCCGGATGCCGCCATTGCGACCGCGCACGCTGGCAAGATAGCCGGCATTCACCAGGTCGTTGATGACCTTCATCAGGTGATTTTGCGAGATTCCGTAAGCTCTTGCGATCTCGGCGATCGAGCACAGCCGGTCCGGCTGCCGCCCCAGATACAGCAGCACCCGCATGGCAAAATCGGTGTATCGCGTCAGTCGCATTCCGTCTTCCCGAAAACATGCGCAGGAATTGCATGATTTCCGGCGCAAGGATAGATGTATCGCGGATACATGATTTCGACCCCGCGTCGCGACAACCCCGAACAGGAGAATTCCCATGACCCAGACTCTCAGCGCCCAGACCATCGCGCTGGTCAAGGCCACCGTTCCCGCGCTCGAGGCGCATGGCATGGAGATCGTGCACGAGATGTATGCCCGCATGTTCCGCGACCCGGCGATCCGCGATCTGTTCAACCAATCGCATCACGGTGCCGCCGACGCCCAGCCGCGGGCGTTGACCGGGGCGATCCTGGCCTATGCCAGCAATATCGAGAACCTGGGCGCGCTGGCCCCGGCGGTCGAGCGCATCGCCCAGAAGCATGTCGGCCTGCAGATCCTGCCCGAGCATTACCCCCATGTCGCCGAGGCGCTTCTGGGCGCCATCCGCCATGTGCTGGGCGAGGCGGCGACCGACGAGGTGCTGGCCGCCTGGGGCGAGGCCTACTGGTTCCTGGCCAATATCCTGATCGCCCGCGAGACGCGGCTTTACGGTGCCCAGGTCGAGGCCGCCGGCGGCTGGAACGGCTGGCGCGACTTCCGCATCGAGGAGGTGATCCGCGAAAGCAGCGTCATCAAGTCCTTCGTGCTGCGCCCGGTCGATGGCGGTCCGGTGATGGACCACAAGCCCGGCCAGTATCTGACCTTCTGGTTCGAGATCCCCGGCCATCCGGCGGCCAAGCGCAACTATTCCATCTCGGCCGCACCGAACGGCGAAACCTATCGCATCTCGGTCAAGCGCGAGCCGCTGGGGCTGGCATCGGGCTGGCTGCACGAGCAGGCGCCGGGCACGGTGCTGAAGGTGGCGGCGCCGGCGGGCGAGTTCTTCCTGGACGGCCGGCCGACGCGCCCGGTGGTGCTGCTTTCGGGGGGCGTGGGCCTGACGCCGATGGTCGCCATGCTGGAATCGCTGGTCGCCGAAGGGTCCGAGGTGACGGTGCATTACCTCCACGGCACCCATGACCGCGACACCCATGCCATGCGCGCCCATGTCCGGGCCCTGGCGGCGCAGGGCAGGGACGTCCGGGTGACCGATTTCCACCAGACTCCGCTTGCGGGCGAGGTCGTCGGCCGCGATTATGACATCGCCGGGCTGATCACCGAGGAATGGCTGCTGGCCAATACCCCGGCCGCCACGGCGGATTACTATATCTGCGGCCCGCGCCCCTTCCTGCGTGCGGCCGTCTCGGCGCTGTCGCTGGCCGGGGTGGCTTCGGACCGCATCCATTACGAGTTCTTCGGCCCTGCCGACGAGCTTCTGGCCGCCTGAGGAGAGCGCAGCATGGACGATTTCACCCTGGCGCGGATCGTCCATGTCGTCGCGGTGCTGATGTGGATCGGCGGCGTGGGTTTCGTGACCCTGGTGGTGATCCCGGCGATCCGCCGGCTGCATCCGCCGGGCGAGCGGCTGGCCGCCTTTCACGCCATCGAGGGCCGGTTCTCGCCCCAGGCGCGGCTCTGGGTGGCGCTGGCCGGGGCCAGCGGGCTGTGGATGACCTGGCGCGGCGAAATGTGGCAACGCTTTTCCGATCCCGCCTTCTGGTGGATGCACGCCATGCTGGCGGTCTGGCTGGTCTTCGCCGCCATGCTGTTCGTGATCGAGCCGCTGTTCCTGCATCGCCGCATGGCGACTTCGCCCCAGGCCGAGCGCGATTTCGACCGGCTGGGTCGGATGCATTACCTGCTGCTGGCCGTCGCCCTCGTCGCCGTGATCGGCGCCGTGGGCGGGGCGCATGGCATGTTCTGACAACCTGCGGCAGATCGCGGGTGCCCGCGGCCGCCGTCTTGTCGTAACATGGCCTTTCGATCCGCTGCGAAAGATTCCTTTTCCATGGTGATGCCATGTCCGCGCCCCTGACCCCGGCCCTGCGCCAGATCGCCAGCCAGTCGCGGCTGTTCTCGACCATGCCCCCGGCACTGTCCGAGCAGTTGCTGGACCAGGCGCGGGTGGTGCAGTACCAGCGCGGCGCACCGATCTTCTACCAGGGCGACATCGCCCGCGCCCTGCATATCGTGGCTGAGGGCTGGGTGAAGCTTTACCGGCTGTCGCCCGGCGGCACCGAGGCGGTGGTGGGCACGATGACGCGCGGCCAAAGTTTCGGCGAGCCGATCGCGCTGCGCCGCGCCGCCTATCCGGTCTCGGCCGAGGCCTCGACCGATTGCCGGCTGATCGCGCTGCCCTCGGACGCGCTGCTTTCGGCGCTGAAATCGCGACCCGAGGCGGCGATCTCGATCATCGCCTCGACCTTCCAGCACCTGCAGGCGCTGGTCGAACAGATCGAGGAGCTGAAGGCGCGCTCGGGCACGCAGCGGGTGGCGGGCTTCCTGCTGGAACTGTGCCCCGAAGGGGCCGAGGACCGCGCCACCGTGACGCTGCCCTATGACAAGGCGCTGATTGCCGGGCGCTTGGGCATGAAGCCCGAAAGCCTGAGCCGCGCCTTTGCCCGGCTGCGCGACCATGGCGTGCAGATCCGCCAGAACAGCGCCGAGATCGGCTCGATCCCGGCGCTGCGCGAGGTGGTCGAGGGCGATCCGGGCGATGCCTGGTCGCGCTAGAGCGCGCTCAGCGTCCCGATCAGCGCCAGCCACAGCAGCAAGGGCGTCATCACCGCCGCCAGCCAGCCCGGCGCGCCGGCAAGGTGCAGGAACTGTCCCAGGATCGCCCGGGCTTTCAGCGCCGCCAGCGCCAGCAGTCCCGCGCCGACCAGCGGTCCCGCGCCCTGCGCCAAGGCCACCGTGACCAACACCAGGGCGAGAAGCCAGAGCCAGGTTTTCATCAAAACGTCCATTGCCTAGCCCAGAAGATAGATCGGTGGCAGGATCAGCACCCAGACCAGGTCGACCATGTGCCAGAACATCGCGCCGGCCTGAACCGCGTCCGACCGGGCGCGCCAGGCCACCAGCGCCAGCAGCGCCACCCCGGCGATGACATGGGCGGCATGAAAGCCGGTGAGCAGGTAGTAGAAGGTGAAGAACGGGCTGGCCTCCATGCTGATGCCGCGCTCCCAGTCGCCGGCATATTCCGCCGCCTTCAGGGCCAGGAAACCCAGCCCGCCCAGGGCGGCAAGGCCCAGGCCCAGCCGCGCCGCGCGCTTGCGGCCCCGCGCCGCGGCCCGCTCGGCCCGGGCGGCGGCATAGCCGGAACTGACCAGGATCACCGTGTTCAGCGCGGCCAGGCGGCTGTCCAGCAGCGCCTGCGCCTCGGCAAAGCCGGCCGGGTCGCGCAGGCGCAGCGCCGCCATCACCGTGATGCCGGCGGCAAAGACCAGCAACTCGGACACGATCAGCACCCACATCAGCAATTCGCCGGGAAGATCGTCCAGCCGCATCACGACACCAACTGGCGATAGATTTCCGGCAGGGCACCGACCAACCGGTCGGGATCGCGGATCACCGCGAAGCCGCCGCGGCCGAAGATGCGCGGGAACCAGGTCTGCGCCGCGCGGTCGATGGTGATGCCGAAGACCGCATGGCCGGCGCGACGGGCCTCGCGCACCGCCATGGCGCTGTCCTCGATGCCGTGCCGGCCCTCGTAGTGGTCCAGGTCGTTGGGCTTGCCGTCGGTCAGCACCAGCAGCAGCCGGCGCGCCCGGCTTTGTGCGGCGAGCCCGGCCGAGCAATGCCGCAGGGCGGCGCCAAGGCGGGTGTAGAAGCCGGGGCTCAGCGCGTTGATGCGCGCCTCGACCGCCGGGCCCATCGGCTCGTCGAAATCCTTGCAGCCATGCAGCCAGACCCGGTCGCGCCTGAGCGACGAGAAACCCTGGACGGCAAAGCGGTCGCCGCAGCTATCCAACCCCCAGGCCAGCGCGGTCAGCGCCTCGCGGGCGATCTGGATCACCGGCCGGCCCGCGACCATGCTTTCGGTCGAGCGCGACACGTCGAGCAGGATCGACACCGCCAGGTCGCGCCGCCCCGGCCGGGACTGGCGCCAGATGCGGTCGCTGCCGCGCCCGGTGGCACGCAGATCTGTGACCGAGCGCAAGGCGGCGTCCAGGTCCAGCTCCTCGCCGTCGGGTTGGCCGGACTGCATGGTCCGGGCCGGGCGCAGCGCCTGAAAGCGGCGCTGCACGGCGCGGATGCGGCGGCGGGCGGCGGCATCGGGCGGGGCCTGCAGCGCGGCATCGCCGCCGGCGGGCGCAGCCAGCACCCGGCAATGGTCGGGCAGATAGGTCTGGGCGCGCGCGTCCCATTCCGGATAGGTGAAGGCTGCGGACAGCCGCTCGCGGTCCACGTCCTCGGGGGCGAGGTCCAGGTGCAGCTTCAGCCGCGTCGCCGGCGCTTTCGAGACCTGGCCGAGGCCGATCTCGTCCTGGTCGTCGGCGGCCTTCTTGGCGTTTTCCAGATCGTCATCCTCGACCCGGCGGTTGAGGTTCAGGAATTGCGTCCAGCTCAGCAGGGCCTCGAACTTGTAAAGGATGATGCTGTCCTTGCGCTCGGCCTGGTCGGCCTTGTGGCGGCGGGCCTTGCGGGCCGGGCCGTCCCCGGCTTCCTCGGCATCGCCGCCGGTCGCCGGTTCGGCGGTTTCGGAGGGCGCCGACAGGCGCGGGGCGCGCAAGTCGGGCCACATCGGCACCGGCCGGAACGGGCGATAGCCGCGCGGCGCCGGCGGGGCGCGGCCGGGATCGTCCAGCAGCGCGGTATCGGCCGGCACCGGATCGCCCAACAACCGGCGGATCAGCGCCTCGACGGCACCCTCGGTCCCGCCGATGCTGGCCGGCCGCAGCGCCAGATGCGCCTGCGCCAGCCGGTCCCAGACCGGCCGCAGGCCGGGCGCGTCGGCCAGGGTGGCCGCCACCATGGCGCGGGCGCCGGCGATGGCGGCCAGATCGGCGCGCAGCGGATCCGCGGGCAGGGCGGGGCGCGGCGCATGGGCGGCGGCGGCCGCCAGCCACAGGTAAAGCGCGGCATTGTCCGCGGCATCGGGAAACTCGGCCAGGCGCGCCGGCAGGCGCAGCACCTCGCCGTCGAAACTGGCGCGCGCCACCCGTTCGGCCGGGGTGGCCAGGCGGCGGCGCAGGCGCAGCCGGTGGCCGCTTTCCTCGTCCGCCACCGGCCGGATCTCGACCGAAGGACCGCCGCCCAGGCCGCGGAACAGCACCGCCAGCCGCGGCTGCATCTGCTCCAGCGTCACCGCCGCGGCGCTGAAATCGGGCGGCGCGTCCAATCGGCTGGCCAGACTGTGCCAGAGCTTGCCGACCGTCTCCTCGGGCTCCCATGGGGCGAGATCATGCGCCATGTCAGCCTGCCAGCGCGCCGACCAGATCGACAAGGCCGCGCTTGACGTCGGCATCGTCGGTCAGGGGCTCGATCATCGCCGCCGCGACGGCCCGGTCGAAGCCCATGCCGCCGGCGATCAGCGTCGCGGCATAAATCACCAGCCGGGTCGAGACGCCCTCTTCCAGATCCTGGCCCTTGAGCCCGCGCAGCTTGCCGGCGATGCGGATCAAGAGCTTGGCGCGGCTTTCGTCCAGCCCGCTTTCGCGGCAGACCACCGGCAGCTCGTGCTCGGGCAGCGGAAAGCCGAACTCGACCGACAGGAAGCGCTGCCGGGTCGAGGGCTTCAGGGTCTTCAGGATGTTCTGGTAGCCGGGGTTGTAGCTGGCGACCAGCATGAAGCCGGGTCCGGCCTGCAATTCCTCGCCGGTGCGGTCGATGGGCAGGATGCGGCGGTCGTCGGTCAGCGGATGCAGGACCACGGCCACGTCCTTTCTGGCCTCGACCACCTCGTCGAGATAGCAGATCGCACCCTCGCGCACGGCGCGGGTCAGGGGGCCGTCGACCCAGACCGTCTCGCCGCCCTTGAGCAGGTAGCGCCCGATCAGGTCGGCCGCCGACAGGTCGTCATGGCAGGAGACGGTATAAAGCCGCCGGCCCAGCCTCGCCGCCATATGGGCGACGAAGCGGGTTTTGCCGCAGCCGGTCGGGCCTTTCAGCAGCAAGGGCAGGCCGTGGGCATGGGCGGCGGCGAAGACCTCGCATTCGTCGCCCTGCGGCAGGTAGAAGGGGGCAGGGGTGATGCTTCCGTCCATGGTCTCACTCCGCAGCATGTTTGACGACCGGGCCGGGCTCGATCACTTCGCGGCGCGGCATCAGCGTGGCCCAGATGAACAGGACCACCCCCAGCACCACCGCGACGCCGGCGCCGAAGCGCATCCAGTAGAACAGCGCAAGCTGGTCCTGCACTTCCATGTAGTTCATGCCCAGCACGCGCTGCAGATGGGTCTGCACGGTGCCGGCAAAGGTCAGCACGAAGGTCATGAACAGCATGCCGCCCGCCATCAGCCAGAACGAGGCCATCAGCACCACCTGGTTATAGGGGTCGCGGCCGCGCAGGATCGGCATGGCATAGGTGAACAGCGCCAGGTTCAGGCAGACATAGGCGCCGAAGAAGGCCAGGTGGCCATGCGCCGCGGTGACCTGGGTGCCGTGGGTATAGTAGTTCACCCCGTGCAGCGTGTGCAGGAAGCCCCAGACCCCGGCGCCGAAGAAGGCCAGCACCGCGCAGCCCAGCGACCACAGCAGCGCCGCCTTGTTCGGATGGTCGCGCCGGCCCTTCCAGACCATGACGAAGGCGAAGGCCATCATCGCGAAGAAGGGCACGATCTCGAAGCTCGAGAAGATCGAGCCGATCCACTGCCAATAGGCGGGCATGCCGATCCAGTAGTAATGGTGCCCGGTGCCCAGGATGCCCGAGAACAGCGCCGAGGCGACGATGACGTAAAGCCATTTCTCGACCACCTCGCGGTCCACCCCGGTCAGCTTCAGCATCAGGAAGCCCAGGATCGAGGCCATGATCAGCTCCCACACGCCCTCGACCCAGAGGTGGATGACGTTCCACCAGTATTGCTTGTCGAGCGCCAGGTTCACCGGGTTGTAGAAGGCGAACAGGAACAGCAGCGCCAGCCCCCAAAGCCCCAGCAGCAGGATGGTCGAGATGACCGTCTTGCGGCCCTTCAGCATCGTCATCGAGACGTTGTAGAGGAAGATCAATGCCGCCACGACCAGGCCGACCTTGACCCAGGTGGGTTGTTCAAGGAACTCGCGCCCCTGCATGCCCAGCAGGAAATTGCCCTCGAACAGGTTGAAGGCATAGGTCAGCACCGCGCCCAGCGTGCCGACGACCATGATCGCCAGCTGCAGATAGGCCAGCAGCGGCGAATGGATCTCGCGCTCGGCCTCCTCGGGGATCAGGAAATAGGCCGAGCCGAAGAAGCCGGTCAGCAGCCAGACGATCAGCGCGTTGGAATGCAGCATCCGACCGATGTTGAAGGGCAGGGTCTCGGACAGGAAGTTCGGGTTGACATAGATATAGCCGATCAGCAGCCCCATCAGGACCTGCACGGCAAAGAGCGCGAGCGCCACGTAGATATAGGCCAGCGCGATTTTCTGGGTCTGGTATTTCATCGCTTCGTTCCTTCAGCCCGCATCGTTCGGCGGCCAGTTCTGGGTATTGATCCGCCCGGTCCACAGCAGGAAATCGGTCAGTTCGCGGATCTCCTGGTCGGTCAGGTGGAATTGCGGCATCTGCCGACGGCCCTCGACGCCGGTGGGCTGGGCTTCCATCCAGCCCTTCATTGCCTCGAAGGCGGTCTCGGGATCGTCCTGCACGCCCCAGCGTTTCATCACGTTGCCCAGTTCGGGCGCGAAATAGGCGCCTTCGCCCAGGATCGAGTGGCAGTTGATGCAGGCCTTCTTTTCCCACAGGTGCTTGCCCGCGGCGACCTCGGGCGTCAGCCCGGCCGTGTCCGTCGAGACATGGGTGATATAGTAATGACTATGGGCGAAAAGCCCGATGAAGATGAGAATGAAGAACAGCGACCCGCCATAAAAGATGTTCCGGGCCATGCTCTTCGTCAGGACTTCGCGCATGGCGAGCGACTCCGCGAGCAGTTGGCAATCGCCCTTTGAATGCGCCGGCGGGCGGCGGGGCACCTTAACCAAAGTCAAGGCGTCGGGGAAATTCTCCGGGCAAATTTCTCGGGTATGCAGGAGAAGCGTTTGATGACCGAACATGCCCCGGCGATCTGGCCGATCTGGAAACTGGCGCTGCTGCTTTACGTCTTCGCGGCGGTGGCGGTGGCGATCAACCTGTTCATGCTGGGGCTTCTGGGTCAGTCGCTGGGACTGCCGGCGCTTTCGCCGATGACGGTGCTGGCGCTCTCGGTGCCGCTGGGCGTGCCGGCGGCCTGGGCCTCGGGGCTCTGGGTGCGGCATCTGCTTGAACAGGCGCGCTAGCGTGATCGGGGCTGCGGCCCGCGATCCGATGTGCTAGCCCTGCCCATGCCGGCCCATCCCGCCGGCGCCATGCGCAGGGATCCGATGCCGGAACCGCTTTCCCTTCTGCCGCTTTTCGCCGGGCTCGACCCGGCGCAGCTGGATGTGGTGCGCCAGGGCATGGCTCGGTTGGCGCTGGCGCCGGCCGAGGTGCTGTTCACCCAGGGCGACCCGGCGGCGCGGTTCTTCGTGCTGCTGGACGGCCGGCTGAAGGTCACGCAGGTGACCGAGGACGGCCAGCAGTTCATCGTCCGCATCGTCCATCCCGGCGAGCTTTGCGGTTTCGCCCCGGCGCTTGGCCGCAGCCATTATCCCGGCAGCGCCGAGGCCATGGTGGAAAGCCGCCTGCTGGCCTGGCCGCGCGCCCGCTGGGAGCCGTTGATCGGCGCCGCGCCCTCGCTGGCCTTCTCGGCGATCCAGGCGGTGGGGCGCAAGCTGGACGAGGCGCATATCCGCCTGCGCGAGATGAGCACCGAGGAGGCGGGCCGCCGCATCGCCCATCTGCTGCTGCGCCTGGCGCGCGAGGATGCGGGGCCCGACACGGTGCCGCCGCCGCGACCCGGCCCGGTCGAGATTCCCTTTCCCCTGACCCGCCAGGACATCGCCGACATGAGCGGCAACACCCTGCACACCGCCTCGCGCATCATGGCGGCCTGGGAGGCGGACGGCATCCTGCTGCGCGCCCGCCGCAAGGTGATCATCGCCGACGTGCCGGCGCTGGAAGCCATCGCCCAGGCGCAATCCTGATATGAACAGTCTGCAATTTGAGGTAGCGCAAAGTCCCGCCGATTCCCGGGTGCTAGCTGTCGGGCCGGAAGATTGATTTTCCGCAAGGAGACAGGAAATGAAACGCTCTCTGACATTGGCCGCCGCGCTGGCCTTTCTTGCCGTTCCGGCGCTGGCCGCGGACCATCAGGTGCAGATGCTGAACAAGGGCGCGGATGGCGCCATGGTCTTCGAGCCCGCCTTCGTGCAGGCCGAGGTGGGCGACACCATCACCTTCGTGCCCACCGACAAGAGCCATGACGTGGCCTCGCTGCCCGGCATGCTGCCCGAGGGCGTGGCCGAGTTCGAATCCAAGCTGAACGAACAATATGTGCTGACCGTGGACAAGCCCGGCCTTTATGCGGTGAAATGCAAGCCGCACCTGCCAATGGGCATGGTGGCGCTGATCCAGGCCGGCGGCGATGCCTCGAACTACGACGCGGTGGCCGGGGGCAAGCTGCCCAAGAAGGCCCGCCAGCGCATGGATGCGCAATTGGAAAAGGTCGCGCGCTAAGCCTTTCGCCCCCCACGGGGCCTGAGCCTTGGCCCGTCGCCGGTTCCGGGCGGCGGGCCTTTCTGTCTGAGAGGATGCCATGGGCAAATCTGCGAAATCCCTGCGCCCCGAGGGCGGCATTCCGCGCGGTCTGTCGCGGACCGGCCCGGTGCTGTTCTCCTATGGCTTTCGGCCGTTCTTCCTGGGCGGGGCGCTTTGGGCGGTGGTGATCATGCTGCTGTGGATCGCGGCGCTGACCGGCCATGGCGCGCCGGGCGGCGCCTATGGCGCCAGCCATTGGCACATGCACGAGATGCTGTTCGGCTTTTCATCGGCGATCCTGGCCGGCTTCCTGATGACGGCGGTGCCGAACTGGACCGGCCGCATGCCGCTGTCCGGGCGGCCGCTGATGGCGCTTTCGGCGCTGTGGCTGGCCGGGCGCCTGGCGATCACCTTTCCGCCGACCGCTTCGCCGCTGCCCGGCGTGGTGCTGGAATCGCTGTTCCTGCCGGTGATGGCGCTGGTCTTCCTGACCGAGATCGTCGCCGGCCGCAAATGGCGCGACCTGAAGGTGGTGGGCGCGGTCGCGGTGCTGGCGCTGGCCAATATCGGCTTTCACCTTGCGGTGCTGCGCGACGGCGACCCGGCGATGGCGGCGCGGGCGGCGATTTCGGCCTATGTGCTGCTGATCATCATCATCGGCGGGCGCATCACCCCCAGCTTCACCCGCAACTGGCTGGCGCGGCGGGGCCCGGGGCCGCTGCCGGTGCCCTACAACAGGTTCGACACCGTGGTTTCCTGCGCCTCGGCCGCCACGCTTCTGGGCTGGGTGCTTGCGCCCGAGGCGCTGCCGGTGGCGCTGGCCGCCTGCGCGGCGGCGGCGCTGAACCTGGCCCGGCTGGCGCGCTGGCGCGGCTGGCTGACCGCGCGCGAGCCGCTGGTCCTGTCGCTGCATGGCGGCTACCTGATGCTCGCCCTGGGTTTCGCCGCCGTGGGCCTGGCCGGTTTCGGCGTGATGAGCACCGCGGCGGCGCTGCATGTCTTCGGCGTCGGCGCCATCGGCGGCGAGATGCTGGCGGTGATGACCCGCGCCACCCGCGGCCATACCGGACGCGAGCTGACCGCCTCGCTGCCGACCAGCCTCAGCTATCTGGCGATCTTCGCGGCGGCGCTGCTGCGGCCGGCGGCCGAGTTCGGCGCCTATGAGCCGCTGATCCACGCCACCGGCGCCGCCTGGATCCTGGCCTTCGGGCTGTTTTGCGTCGAACATGCGCCGATGCTGCTGCGCCAGCGCAAGACCCTGCGCGGCGCCTAGGCTTCGGCCCGCCGCAGCAGCAGCCGGTAGCCGCTGCCGTCCGCGGCATGGTTGCCGGCCCATTGATGTCCCGCCTCGGCCAGTCGCGGCAGCAGCGTTGCGGGCTCGCGCTCGAGCAGGGCGAAGACCACCTCGCCCGCCGCCGCGGCCTCCAGCGCCGCGGTCAGTCGCGCCAGCGCCTCGGCTTCCGACAGGCCGGTCAGGTCCAGGAAGGCCGAAGGCTCGGGCCAACTGAAGGCTTCCAGTGCGCTGCCGAGGCTCAGCGCCTGTTCGGGGCGGCGGAAGTCGATCTGCCAGGCATTGCCGCCCAGCGGGGTTTCGCTGTGGAGGAAGCCCTGCCGCTCCATCACCCGGAACAGCGGCACCGGCCGGAACGGCGCGATCAGCCGCAGGGTCTGGCCCTCGGCCAGCGCATCGGCGGCAGCCATGATCGCGGCCAGGGGCTCCTGCCCCTCGGCCAGAATCGGTCTTACATCAAGGGTGACGATATCGGTCATGGCGTTCCCGGCTGGTGGCATTCTGGCGCATGGCGCGGGGTCAGGTAAAGCGGGTTTCGCGGCCCTGACCGTCCAGCGCCCGCACCTCGACGCCGGGCAGGGCGGGCAGGGCGGCGCGGATCGCCGGTGCTGGCGCCAGGGCGAAGCCGGTCGAGAGCGCATCGGCCAGCCCCGCCTCGTCGGCGATGACCGAGATCCGTGCCCAGTCGGCGCGCGCCGCGCCGGTGTCGGGGTCGATCAGATGCGGCAGCCGGCCGGCGGCGTCGAAGGTGAAGCCGCCCGCCTCGGTGGTGGCGATGGCGCGGTCGATCAGCGACGCCTCGCCGCCGCCCGCCAGCGCCACGCGCCAGGGTTCGGCGGCGGTGCGGCCGCCGATGGCGCGGATCTCGCCCATGTCGACCAGCGTGTGTTCGGCGCCGCCGGCACGAAGCAGCGCGGTGATGCGGTCGGTGATGATACCTTGGGCGATGCCGTTCAGCGTCAGCGCCATGCCGGGGCGCAGCAGGATGCGGTCGTCGCTGACCCGGATGCGGTCGAATCCGACCAGCTGCCGCGCCGCCTGCACCGCCGCCGCGTCCCCCGCCGCATGGGCGCGCCAGAGCGGCTGGATGCTGGGATCGAAGCGTCCGCCGGTCAGCCGGTGTACATGCCGGGCCAGCCGCAGCGCCGCCACCATCTCCGGGCTGGGCGTGACCAGCAGGCCGCTGCGGTTCAGCTCGGACAGTTCGGAACTGTCGCGGTAGAGGGTGAAGATATTCTCGAGCCGCTGCAGCTCGGCCCGGGTTTCGCGGATCAGCGCCTGGGCGCGGGTGCGGTCGGGATGGTTCAGGATCAGCGCCACCGGCGCGCCCATGGCCTGGCCGCGCCAGACCGTCGCGCCCGAGGCATCGTCCGGTGCGGCATGGGCCAGCAGCGGCGCGCCGAGCGCGGCGGCCGAGATGGTCAGGAAACGGCGGCGGTCAATGCGCATCCCCGGCCTCCTCCGCTGCGGTTTCGCCGGCGCCCAGAACCTCGTCGGGGGTCAGCTTGTCGAAGGTCTGCACGCTGCCGCCCTTGTCGGCGGCGAATGCCTCGGCGGCCACGCGGCTGCCGAAGGGCACGATCTCGGCCCCGCCCATGCCGGCCTGCATGGTCGAGCCGACGACATAGAAGGCTTTTGTCGCGTCGATCCAGTTGTCGGCGCCGGGATCGGCCCAGCTGGCCGCCTTGGCCATGTCCGAGACGTAAAGTCCGCCGTGATCCTTGACCTCGTCCGGCATCATCGAGAAGGCGACCGTGTCGCGGGCCGAGGAGAACCAGTAGGCGCCCATTTCCTTCGACAGCACCACCTGGCCCTTGGGCCCTTCGTGTTCCATCAGGTTCATGCCGCAATAGCGCCCGATCGCCTCGGCGGTCATGGTCACGGGCGGCAGGGCGGCGGTCGTCTCGTCCCGGCAGGCCGGCAGCGCCAGCGTCAGCAGGGCAGCGATCAGCAGCGGTTTCATTACAGGTTCCTTCGCGAGAATGCGGTCATGGCCAGGGTCAGCGGCAACGCGCACCACAGAAGCAGCGCCGCCGCCAGCAGGCCCGGGGTCAGTTGCGAATTGTCATAGACGCCGCCCATGCCGGACAGCATGGCCGAGGCGCCTTCGCCCAGCGTCAGCAGGCGATAGGCGTCGGTCGGGTTCAGCAGCAGCGCCAGGTCCATGATCCAGCCCGGCACCGCGTGGCCGCCGCGCGCCACCAGTGCCGCCAGCAGCGCCATGTCGTAAAGCGCCACGAACAGCAGCCACAGCCCGATGGCGATGCCCGCCGCGGTCGAGCTTTCCTGCACGACCGCGGAAGCCAGCGTTCCCAGTGCCAGGAACACCGCCCCCAGCAGCACCGAAATCGCGGTCATCATGGCAAAGGCCTGCCAGCCCTCGGCGCCGTGGCGCCAGATCACGAAGATCGCCGCGAAGCCGAAGCCGATCACCGTGGCCAGCGCCAGGATGGCGAGCTGGCCCAGAAACTTGCCCGCCACCACCTGCGGCCGCGACAGCGGATGGCTGAGCAGCAGCAGCAGCGTGCCGCGCTCGGCCTCGCGGGTGATGGCGTCATGCGAGAGCAGCAGCGCGATCAGCGGCACCAGGAAGATGGTCAGGCTGGCCAGCCCCACCACCACCACGTCCAGCGCGCCGGTCGCGGTCGAGCCGGTGGGTGCCGAACCCAGCGCGGCGATGACCGAGGCCAGCGCCGCCATGACCACGGTCATCGAGACGACCCAGCGGTTGCGGATGCCCTCGGCCAGTTCGCGGCGGGCGATGGTCAGGATCGCGGACATCAGGCGGCCTCGCTGCGCAGGAAATGGGCGTAGATGTCGTCGAGGCTGGGATCCTCGAGGGTGATCTCGCGCGCGCCGGTGTCGAGCAGGGCGCGCAGTGCCGTGACCTTCTCGGCCTCGGCCAGGTCGATGCGGCGCAGCCCGCCATCCGAGGCGCGGAAGCGCAGGCGCGAGGGCAGGCCGGCCAGCCGCCGCAGTTCCGCCAGCGAGCCGTCGGCGATCTTGCGGCCCTGGTTGATGACGATGACCCGCTCGGCATGGCCTTCCAGTTCGGTCAGCGCGTGCGAGGACAGCAGCACCGTCGCGCCCTGCCGCGCCAGGTCGGCGACGATGCCGTAAAGCTCGCGCCGCAGGGCGGGGTCGAGACCCGAGGTCGGCTCGTCCAGCAGCAGCAGCCGCGGCGCCCCCAGCAGCGCCTGCGCCAGGCCAAGGCGCTGGCGCATCCCCTTGGAATAGCCGCGCACCGGCCGGTCGGCGGCGTCCAGCAGCCCGACCCGCGCGAACAGCGCCTCATGGCCGCGCGCCGGCAGGCCCTTGAGCCGGGCGTAGAAGCCCAGTGTCTCGCGCCCGGTAAAGGACAGGTGGAACTGCACGCTTTCCGGCAGGTAACCCAGTTGCGCACGGGCGGCGCGGCCATGGCCGGGATCGGCGCCCAGCACAGAAATCCGCCCGGCATCCGCCCGGGTCAGGCCCAGTATCATCTTGATCTGCGTGGTCTTGCCGGCGCCGTTATGGCCGACCAGCGCCACAACCTGGCCGGGCGGCAGCGTATAGGAAAGCGCGCTGACCACCGGGCGGCCGCCATAGCTTTTGCCCACGCCTTCAAGGATCACGGTCGGGTCGTTCGGGGCGGCGGTCATGGCAGGGGCCTTTCGGAATTCTGAAACATCAGCGGGTGGCTGTCGGTCACGCCGCCGGGCAGCAGGGCGGGAAAGCGGCTTTGCGCGAAACGCAGGATCTGCACCGCCGGGCTGGTCAGCAGCATCCGCGCCTGCGGGGCGGTCCACATCACCTTGTCCACCATGTCGTTGGGGCGATAGGCGCTGTCGGCCAGCCCGTCGCCGTTCAGGTCGAAAGCGGCATTGTCGGACCAGTAGTTGCCGACGCCGTCCAGCGACCATTCCAGATAGCGGGTACCGACATATTTCACCTGGACGCGGTTCTGCACGAAATCGTTGCGCGACATCAGGTTGCCCTCGGCCCCGGCGGTGAAATGGATGCCGATGGCGCAGCCCTCGAAATGGTTGCCGGTGAAGCGGTTCTTGTTGGCATTGTAGATGAACACGCATTTCTCGGGCGCGATGCGGTTGCCGGCCGAGGCGGGGTCGGGGGCTGGCACGCCGGCCTCGAGGCTCTGGCCCATGTCGCGCCAGCGGCTTTCCGGGGCCGGGCGGCCGATCACCCGGTTGCCCGACAGCACCGAGCGGTTGGCCGAGTTGAACAGGAAGCCGTAGTCGCGGTCGTTCTCGGAGGAATTGCCGGTGACGGTCAGCCGGTCCGAGAACATGATCGCATAGCCCATGGCATTGTCGCGCGAGACATTGCCGCTGACCTCGCTGTCCGAGGTGTTCATGTAATGGATGGCGAAGCGGGTGTCGTGGATGCGGTTGTTGCGGAAGGCGTTCTTCTTGGAGACCGAGACGAAGATGCCGTCGCGGCCCTGGGCGATCTCGTTATCCTCGACCGCGGCGCCGGGGGCGTTCCAGACGCTGACGCCGTTGCCAAGCTCGGACTGCCGGCCCAGGCGGCCGGTGATGCGGTTGCCCGAAACCAGCGCGTCGCGCGCGCCCTGGATGCGGATGCCGTGCAGGTTGTCGGTCAGCACATTGCCGTCCACGCGCGCGCCGGTGGCGCGTTTGGTCAGGAAGATGCCGGAATCCATCCGGTCGAGATCGCTGCCCGAGCCGGTGACGCCGAGCCCGGTGATGCGCACGTCCGGGGCATCGACCGCGATCACATGGCCCTGTCCCGCGCCATCGACCACCGCGCCGGGTTCGCCGCGCAGGGTCAAGGGTGTCGCGATCAGCAGGGGGCCGCGCCAGCGGCCGGCCCCCAGCAGGATTTCGTCCCCCGGCCGGGCATTCGCCAGCGCCTGCGCCAGCCCGGCATCGTCGGCCGGGCGCAGCCTGTCCGCCGCCAGCGGCGAGGACAGCAGCAGCGCAAGGGCAAGGCCAAGGCCAAGGGCGGGACGCAGCATCAGGCCGGCTCCACCAGCATGCGGCCCTTCATCTCCATGTGCATGGCATGGCAGAACCACGAGCA
This sequence comes from Paracoccus sp. TOH, assembly GCF_030388245.1. Classification (NCBI taxonomy): domain Bacteria; kingdom Pseudomonadati; phylum Pseudomonadota; class Alphaproteobacteria; order Rhodobacterales; family Paracoccaceae; genus Paracoccus; species Paracoccus sp. TOH. Next base: position 32,957 of record NZ_CP098360.1, on the reverse strand, counting down.
GTAATACCAGTAGACGCCCGGCCGGTCGGCCTTGAAGGTGACCGAGGCGGTGGCTTGCGGCGCGACCTCGATGTTGATGCCGTAATTGACGATGCAGAAGCCATGGGTCAGGTCTTCGACCTCGTCGATATTGGTGACATAGACCGTGACCTCGTCGCCCTGCTTGACGGTGAAGCTGTCGAGCCCGAAGGCAGGGGCCGAAGAGGTCATGTAGACCCGGACCTTGTTGCCGTCGCGGATGACCTCGCTGTCGATCATCAGGTCGATATTGTCCTTTTTCGCCTGCTCGACCGCATCGGCGAAGAACGGATCGTTGCGGTCCCAGAGCGAAACCGGGTTCACCTTGGAGGCGTGGATGATCGTCGCGTCATGCGGCTCGGCGAAGGTGGGGTTGTCGTGGACGATCTTCATCTCGTCGCCCGAGATGTCGATCAGCTGGTCGCATTCCGGCTTCAGCGGCCCGACGTTCAGGAAGCGGTCCTTCGAGAACTTGTTGAGCGAGATCAGCCATTTGCCATCGGCTTCCTTGGTCTGTCCCATCGAGGTGTGGTTGTGGCCGGGCTGATAGTGCACGTCCAGCTTCTGCCGGATCGGGTCGACCTTCTCGCCATTATGGGCGCGGATCGCGTCCTCGATGTTCCACTTGCAGATCTGGCTGTCGATGAACAGCGTCGTATAGGCATTGCCGCGGCCGTCATAGGCGGTGTGCAGCGGACCCAGGCCCAGCTCCGGCTCGGCCACCACGGTGTCGCGCGGCTGGATCTTGCCGGCGAACAGGTCGTCGAACTTGCGCACGTCGAAGACCGTGACCGTGGGCGAGAGCTTGCCGTTGGCGACGATATGGATGCCGTCCGGCGCGGTGTTGATGCCGTGCGGGCCGTTCGGGACGGGGACGTAGCGCACCAGCTTGTTGTCCTCGCCGCGGCCGTCAAGCACGCGCACGCCGTTCAGCTCCTGGCCCTCGCCGGCCTTCACCGCGGCTTCGATGGCCTGGATGTTGAAGATGGTCAGCCAGTCCTGGTCCTTTTCCATCGTCTCTTCCAGCGTCACGCCGCCTTCCGAGTTGTAGCAGGTCGCGAAGGCGTATTTGCCCTGGTAGTCGGCGTCGACGTTGTCGAGGTTGCCGTCGACGATGATCTGCCAGGCCACCTGCATGGTGTCGGCGTCGATGGCCGAGAAGACCGAGTGGTATTGCGAGGGATCGTTCAGCGCCGTGCCGTCATTGGGCAGCGGCACGCCATCCTCGCCATTGGCGAAGACATAGCCGGTCCGGGGGTATTTCTGCAGCCGCAGCCCGTGGACCGTGTGCTGGTTCGGCAGCTCGATGATCTTGTCGCAGCGCATCACGTCCATGCGGATGCGGGCGACGCGGGTGTTGGCCTTGTCGTTGATGAAGAAATAGCGCCCGTCATAGGTGCCGTCGGTGAACGAGGGATGCGGGTGGTGGGCATCGCCATTGCTGAAGAAGCCGCCCTTGTCCTTGAGGAATTCGCGGGTCTGCGGCGTCAGCCCCTCGGTCAGGACCTTGATCGATTCGTTGGACTGCCCCCAGCCGGTGGCGCTTTCGCGGTTGAAGATCGGCACCCGGATCAGTTCGCGCATCGAGGGCAGGCCAAGGATGCGCACCTCGCCCGATTGGCCGCCGGAGAGCAGGACGTAATATTCGTCCAGCTCGCCCGGCGCCACCTCGAAGGATTGCCCCTCGGCGGCGCCTTGCGCGGCCGCCTGTCCGGCGATGGCCGCCGCGCCCAGCCCGGCGCCGGCGCCCAGCAGCGCGCGGGGCGCGACGCTGCCCGCGCCGGCGGCGACGGCCATGCCGCTGGCCAGAAGCTGGCGTCGGTTGGGCCGGAAATCACTGTCTTTGGTCATGTCATGCTCCTTTGAGATCGGGGGGATTGTCGGCGGTCGCGGCGCGCTGTGCGCGGAAGGCGGGCGGCTGCTCGCGGCCGGTTTTGCCGGTGGCGGCGGCGGGTTTCGGCTGCGCGCTGCGGGCGATCTTCTCGCGCCGCGCTTTCTGGGTGATCATGTGCGGGCAGCGCGTGTCGTCGTGATAGAGCACCTGGCAATTCATGCAGTAGATGCATTCGTTGACGTTGATCTGGCCCTCGGGGTGGATGGCCTTGACCGGGCAGTCATTGGCGCAGCGCTGGCAGGGGCTGCCGCATTCCGGCCAGCGCTTCAGCCATTCGAACATGCGCATCCGGCCCGGGATCGCCAGCGCCGCGCCCAGCGGACACAGGTAGCGGCAATAGAAGCGCTCGATGAACAGGCCCGGCAGCAGGCAGGCCAGGGCGAACAGCACGAAGCCCCATTCGCGCATGAAGTTCAGGACGATCGCGGTCTTGAACGGCTCGACCTCGGCCCAACGTTCCGCATCGGCCAGCGAATAGAGCGACAGCCCGAACAGGCCCAGGAAGATCATGTACTTGATCGGCCACAGCCTTTCGTGCAGCCCCCAGGGCAGGTCGATCTGCGGCACGCGCAACTTGCGGGCGATGGTGTTCGACAGTTCCTGCAGCGCGCCGAAGGGGCAGAGCCAGCCGCAGAACGGCCCGCGGCCCCAGAACAGCAGGCCGGCCGCCACCGCGCTCCACAGGATGAAGACCAGCGGCGCCGACAGGAAATATTCCCACGAGAAGCCGGAGAGCAGCGCGTTGACGAAGGTCAGCACGTTCACCACCGACAGTTGCGCGTGGACCAGCCAGCCCAGCCACAGCAGGGTGAAGGCCAGATAGCCGCGCCGGACCCAAAGGAAGGTGCGCGGGTATTTGGTCAGCACGTCCTGGAAGAAGAAGATCGCGGTCAGCAGCGCCAGCGCGGTGCCGAGGATGGCGATGTTCGCCCGGTTCATCTGCCACATTGTCTTCCACAGAGCCGGGCCGTCATCCTCGGCGGTGGGCTGGCCGACCTGCGGCTGCGCCGCGGGCGTGTCGGCGACCGGGGTCGCCGGGGCGGCGGGCGGCGCGGCGGGCAGCAGGTAGCGCTCGGGGATCTGGTAGGCAAGGTCGAAGGGTAGGGTGGCCTTGTCGCGGCCCCGGGTGGCGCGCTGGACCAGAAGCTGCAGCTCGAAGGGCTGCGCCACGTCGAAGGTGAAATCCTGCGGCACGACGAAAAGCGCGATCTCTTTCAGCCGCGGCGCGCCCGCTGCGGCCAGGACCGGAATGCGGGTGTGATCGCGGTCCTTGAAGCGCAGGCCCTGACCGTCCTGCATCAGCTCGATCCGGTCGAAGATGCCGCCGCGCACATAGCCCGAACCCTTGAAGGAATAGGCGCCGTCGCCCGCGACCAGCACCGCCGCCTGGCCCGGTTGCAGCTTCGCCGCCAGCCGGTCATAGGCGGCATCGCCCAGCAGGCTGCGGCCGATGGCGGGCACCGAGACCGGCGCCAGGTAAAGGTCGATGAACGCGTCCTCGGGATTGCCGGTCTCGGCGTGCTGGGCGGCCAGCGGCTGGCCGGCATCGGCGAAGGCCTTGCTGACCTCTCCGACGCTCATGACCAGCGAGCGCACCGAGCCGTCGCCCAGCAGCGTCTGCCAGTCCTCGGTTCCGGTAACGGCGGGGTCCAGTTCGCGGCGGGTCTCGGCCGGGGCGGGGCCGGCGGCGATGCCGTCCAGCCGCCCCGAACGGATCAGCCTGACCGCCGAACGCACGATGCTGTCGCCCATGACCAGCACCGTCACCGTGGCGCCCGAGACGATCTCGGCCTGCGGCGGCTTGGCCTCGCCCGCCGCGACGCGGCCCAGATCGGCGCCGATCAACCCGTTCAGCGCCGCCAGCACCTTGGGCTCGGGGATACCGATCAGCACGATGGGCTCGTGATGTTCGACCATGTGGATGCCGCGGATCACGCCCTTTCGGTCGATGCCGACGACGATGCGGATCGGTTTGCCGGAATAGCCGGTCGAGGGGGTGAAATCGCTGTTGAGATAGGCGTAACCCAGCGTCTCGCCGCCCTTCAGGACCGGAACGATGGCCGGTTCGCCCTCCGGGGCGCCGTAGCTCTCGGCCCCCTCGAACAGCTGCGAGGGTGGGGTCTTTGCCAGCGCCTCGTCCAGGGTCAGCGCCTGGCCTGCGGAAACCATGCTGCAAAGCACGAGAAAAACCGCAAGCCAGCAGGACTTGAGGAGGCGGACAGGCATGGACATGGCAGGCTCGGGCAGTTGCGGTATCGGGCGCAACATGCCGCGCCGCGCCGGCCCCGACTTTGCGCCAGCGCAAGGTTCGCCGTTTTCCCGGTCAGGCGTCGCGCAGCGTGAATCGCGCAAGACGCTTGATCCGTTGCCTTCTTCCTGTCGCAATGCGGGATCCGGGCGCGGGCGCGCTTGCCGTTCCGCGCCGCACCGGCTCAGTATCGCGGTTGCATGACCCGACTCCGCGCCCGGCTTCGGTCATGTGGCCTGCCGGGCATGTCCCGGCCGAGAGCGCGTGATGAAAGCCTGCCGGAAGCCCATGGACTTGCACTCGCAGCCGTCGGGTTCCGCCTTTCCGCGAAGAAAATTGCCGGAACCCTGGCCGCGGGCCGGGGTTGGTTTCGCATGACACAGACAGTCCACATCTTGGAAAGGAGTGCGCAATGAACTGGGATATCATCGAAGGCAAATGGAACCAACTCAAGGGCAGCGTGAAAGAGCAATGGGGCGACCTGACCGATGACGAGCTGACCGAGGTGGCGGGCCAGAAGGACAAGCTGGCCGGCAAGCTGCAGGAAAAATACGGCTGGACCAAGGAAAAGGCCGACGAGCAGATCAACAGCTTCTTCCGCGACCGGGTCTGACCCGGCGGCCCATCACAAGGCAAGGCCTCGGCAGGTTCCCGGGGCCTTGCCCAGCCGGGCGTTCCCGGCCGTCGGTGCGAACAAAATGCGAACCAATCTGCCATTGAACCCGACGGCGCGGCTTCCTATCTTGTCAGCCAGCAGGGGGCGCAGACTGCCTGTCTTAGGGGTTGCGCCTCTTGGCGAGAAAGGACTGATTCCATGAACGAATTCGCCCAAACCACCCATCCGGTCCTGCCTTTGCGGGATATCGTGGTGTTTCCGCACATGATCGTGCCGCTGTTCGTCGGGCGCGAGAAATCGGTGCGGGCGCTCGAGGCCGTGATGGAGCAGGATCGTCCGATCCTTCTCGCAGCCCAGAAGGATGCCGCGGTCGATGAGCCCGCCGCCGAGGGGATCTTCCGCACCGGCGTGCTGGCCAATGTGCTGCAACTGTTGAAACTGCCCGACGGGACCGTGAAGGTGCTTGTCGAGGGGCGCGAACGGGTGCGCGTCACCGATTTCGTGCCGAATGACGATTACTTCGAAGCCCGCTGCGAATCCCTGGCCGAAGAGCCGGGCGATGCCGACACGCTGACCGCGCTGACCCGCGCCGTCGCCGAGGAGTTCGAGCGCTATGTCAAGGTGCGCAAGAACATCCCCGAGGAAGTCGTGGCCGCGGTGGCCGAGGCCCGCGACGCGGCCCGGCTGGCCGATCTGGTCAGCGGCCATCTGGGCATCGCGCTGGACAAGAAGCAGGAACTGCTGGAAACCCTGGTGACGGCCGAGCGCCTGGAGAAGGTCTATGGCCTGATGCAGGGCGAGATGTCGGTGCTGCAGGTCGAGAAAAAGATCAAGTCCCGCGTCAAGACGCAGATGGAGAAGACCCAGCGCGAATACTATCTGAATGAGCAGATGAAGGCCATTCAGAAGGAGCTGGGCGACGGCGAGGACGGCTCGAACGAGCTTACCGAGCTGGAAGAGAAGATCAACCAGACGAAGTTCAGCAAGGAGGCCCGCGAAAAAGCCGAGGCCGAGCTGAAGAAGCTGAAGTCGATGTCGCCGATGTCGGCCGAGGCCACGGTCAGCCGCAACTATCTGGACTGGCTCTTGTCGCTGCCCTGGGGCGTGAAGTCGCGCATTCGCAAGGATCTCGGCAAGGCCGAGGAGGTGCTCGACGCCGATCACTACGGGCTGGAAAAGGTCAAGGAACGCATCGTCGAATATCTGGCGGTGCAGAACCGCTCGACCAAGCTGAAGGGGCCGATCCTGTGCCTTGTCGGGCCTCCGGGCGTCGGCAAGACCTCGCTGGGCCGTTCGGTGGCGCGGGCCACGGGGCGCGAGTTCATCCGCATCAGCCTTGGCGGCGTGCGCGACGAATCCGAGATCCGCGGCCATCGCCGGACCTATATCGGCTCGATGCCCGGCAAGATCATCCAGGCGCTGAAAAAGGCCAAGACCACGAATCCGCTGATCCTGCTCGACGAGATCGACAAGATGGGCCAGGACTTCCGCGGCGACCCGGCCTCGGCCATGCTCGAGGTGCTGGACCCGGAACAGAACGCGACCTTCGTCGACCACTATCTTGAGGTGGAATACGACCTGTCGAACGTGATGTTCGTGACCACGGCCAACAGCTACAACATGCCCGGACCGCTGCTCGACCGGATGGAGATCATCCCGCTGGCCGGCTATACCGAGGACGAGAAGCGCGAGATCGCGCGCCAGCATCTGCTGCCCAAGCAGATCAAGGCGAACGGGTTGCGCAAGGGCGAGTTCTCGGTGACCGACGAGGCGCTGACCCATGTGATCCGCTATTACACCCGTGAGGCGGGCGTGCGGTCGCTGGAGCGCGAGATCGCCAAGCTGGCCCGCAAGGCGGTGACCGAGATCCTGAAGGGCAAGGTCAAGTCGGTCGAGGTGACGCCCGAGAAGGCCGAGGAATATCTGGGCGTGCGCCGCCACCGCTATGGCCTGGCCGAAAAGGACGATCAGGTCGGCGTGGTGACGGGGCTGGCCTGGACCCAGGTCGGCGGCGATCTGTTGCAGATCGAGGCGCTGAAGCTGCCCGGCAAGGGCCGCATGAAGACGACCGGGAAACTGGGCGAGGTGATGAAGGAATCGATCGACGCGGCGGCGAGCTATGTGCGCTCGATCGCGCCCCAGATCGGGGTGAAGCCGCCGAAATTCGACGCCATCGACATCCATGTCCATGTGCCCGACGGGGCCACCCCCAAGGACGGCCCTTCGGCGGGCCTTGCCATGGTGACCTCGATCGTCTCGGTGCTGACGCAGATCCCGGTGCGCAAGGACATTGCCATGACCGGCGAGGTTTCGCTGCGCGGCAACGCCATGGCCATCGGCGGACTCAAGGAAAAGCTGCTGGCGGCGCTTCGGGGTGGCATCAAGACGGTGCTGATCCCGGTCGATAACGAGAAGGACCTGGCCGAGATCCCGGCCAATGTGAAGGAAGGGCTGAAGATCATTCCGGTCAGCCATGTGCGGGAAGTCCTGCAGCAGGCGCTGGTGCGGATGCCTGAACCCGTCGAATGGGACGAGGCTGCCGAGGAGGCGGCCGAGGCCAGCCGGTTGGCCGCGACCCGCGAACAGGGAAGCGGCGACTCGGCGGTCGCCCACTGATACGAGGCCGCGCGGCATCCGCGCGGCCTTTTTCTTGACCGAGTCTCCAGGGGAAAGGAGTGTTTCCATGGCACGGTCACAGGCAAGATCCGAACCCGAGGCCTTCGCCGATCCCGAAACGGCCAAGGTGCTGCAGAAGCGGCAGCTCCTGTCCCAGGTGGCGCGCCGCACCGGCCTGCGCAACAGCGAAGTCAAGACCGTGGTCGAGGCGACCTTGGCCGAGTTGGGCGATGCGATCGCCTCGGGAATGACGCTGGCGCTGCCGCCTTTGGGGCGGGCGCGCATCAGCCGCCGCCACGACGGCGCGGGCGGCGAGATCATCACCCTGCGCCTGCGTCGCCGCGGTTCCTGACGATTGCGAGCGCGGCATTTTTTCGGCTGCAGCCTCTTGCGGTGCGCTTCGTCTGCGGCTATCTAGCGCGCACCGGGCGATTAGCTCAGCGGTAGAGCGCTTCGTTCACATCGAAGATGTCAGCGGTTCAAATCCGTTATCGCCCACCATTATTCTGAAGGCGCTAAGGCAGGTTTAACACCCCCTTAGCGCCTTTTTCATCCCCGTCCCGACATCTTGTCACCATTTCCGAAGATGTCCGTGGTCACCACGCGGTCACCGGAATTCGGACGGCGGTGTCACCGGTGGCCTGCAGCGGCAAGGCCAGAGGCTCGCCGTGTAGCCGCCGTTCGTGATTGCGGATGCACCGCGGTCCTTTCTTCACGGGGAAACGAGCCGTTTCGGCAGCTTCTCCTGGCGGTCGTGATGTGCTCCGGACGGGCGTCGGACGAGTGCCGCTGCGGGCGAAGAACACAGGGAAACGGGATCTCCCTGTCTGGGCGGAGAGGTACTTTGGCTCTTAGCTGACGATCGGACAGACAGCAGCCCGTTGAGACCCTATCGCGCTGCGTCTTCAGTTGGCGGGAGGGTGATGCGGTAGTCGCCGCCGTGATCCTCAACTTCGATCCTGCCGATCCAGTCGACGATGGCCTCTAGTGGCTGGGCGATCAAAGCGTCCACCGTTCGGTAAAATACGGCGAAAGCGAGCGCGAATGCGCATAGCGTAAACGCGGCCGCGAATACGAGAACCCTTGCCCATGACCCGCCTCGCTCGTTCTTGATCTGCGTTTCTCTCATCACACTTCCGTGAAAGGGTTTTTGCCTGGCCAGTGACATCGGTAACAGAGTTGACCTTACACGGCGAGCGGCAGCTTCGTCCCGCATAGCAGCCCCCGAACACGGTAATGCGGTCGGGTGCTGTCGTCCACAGTCACAGGGACACGAGCAGGTTCAACCGCAACACCGCTTCGCGTCCTTCGCCGGCCGATGCCAGGGCGGTCACGAACTCCCGCAGGCTGCGGCCTTCGAGCTTTTCCGCTCCGCCTTCGATCTGCCATTCGACCAGCTGCGGCATCGCCAGCGTCACCGTGCCCCAGACAGCAGTGTCCTTGGATTGTGCCATTGCTTCCAACTCCTTGTTGCTCATGAGGAATTGGTAACAGGCGGGCGGGGCATCGCACAAAATGGGTGGGAAAGCTTTCCGGGCAAGATGTTGTCAGGGAAACACAATCGAACGGGTAGCAAAGCGACGGCGCCACACAGATTCGGCCAGCGTAGATGGTCATTATAGGCGCATGCGCTTGAGCGACATGAAAACAATCGCAGTAATGCTCAGAAGATTTATCTGAACGGTCGCGGCGGGGCCGAGAATGAATACGTCGCAGTTCGTGAGGAAATCTGCATTCATCAGGTAGACCGCGCTGCTGCTGAGTAAAAAAGAAATTACCGGGAATGAGACCAAGGCCCAGAGGGACCAAGGTGCTTTGGGCGCTAGGAACTCCACTAAAACCGAAACGATCAGCGCATACTGCAGGAGCCTTGAAAGTTTTCCTGCGGCCATCAATTTCTCAGGTTGAAGGATCTGTCCGCATCCATCGGTAGCCATCAAAATTAGTGGGGCAACGCTGCTTGAAGCGGAACAATAATAAGCCATCCCAGGACGAGCAACATCATGCATGGCAAGATGAACTGCTTTAGTTTCATTGGGTGTCAATTCAGGCGAAAAATACGTGCAATCTCGTCCAAGGCATCACGCTGACGCGGGCTCAAGGTGTCGGTACCACCCTCCATACCTCCGAGAACCGCCAGCAAGGGTTGAAAGCCGGTTCTGTCCAGCTGCGCTAACCGCTTTCCAAGCCGACCAATCGCCATTTGAGGGGTTTTGCATTCGTTCACCAGCCAGCGACTGACGATCAACATTTCATCAGTTTTAATCTCGCTGACAGCCAATTCCTTGCGGACTGCTTGCTTCAGGCTCTTAAGCTGCTCAGCCGTGGGCAGGGAAGCAAGATCGAGAAAGGCCAATCCCAAGGCAGATATCGCCAGACTCGGTTCCTCGATGCTTTCGACCGGATGGGCGTTCATGCGCCTACGGAACCCGAGCCGGCGTGCAGCGGCGATCACATCGCCGGCAATGCCGGATACGTCGTCTAGAGCTTGCTTGGCCATCCGTAGACGCCATGCCCAAACACCGGCAGCAAGAATCAGGCCCAATATCGCGATCAGTGCTGGCATGGCGACCTCGTGTTTTCAATCTGCATGCTTCAAATGGAATTGTATGATGTTCTTCGATTATAAAATTACGCGACCCTGAAAGATGGGGTTGATCGCAAGGCTGTTGTTTGCCGCCCCCTCACGCCTCGGCCATCGCGCGCAGCTGCCCGATGGCAATCTTTGCGCGTTCGTCGCTGAGGCTGCGCAGGATGGCGGCGCCCTCGGCGTCGAGCTTCAGGCGGTTCGGGCTCTTGTCCTCGGTCACCCCGTCATCGGGGAAGAACTCGCGGATCGGCACCTCCAGGGCGCCGGCGATGGCGATCAGCGTGTCGAGGGCCGGCAGCGACTTCGCGCGTTCGATGTTGGAGATGGCCTCGGGGGTGCGTCCGATGGCCTCGGCCAACCCCGCCTGCCGCAAGCGGCGCTGCTTGCGGAAGACCCGCACCTGCCCGGCGATGAAATGTTTGAGCGTCTCGGTCATGCAGCCGGAGTAGGCTTCATGGATTGACAGAATAAATCGCACGTGGTTTGAATTTTTGTAGAATACGAAGCATGATTTAAGTTTGTGGAAAGATTAGAGATGAAGATGGTCAAACAGGTGGGCGTTCTGATGCTGCAGGCGCTGCTGAGCTACGCACCCACGCCGAAGCTGCCACCGCAGCGGGGTAGTCTGTGACCCGGGTCAACCGAACCAGGATAGGACGGCGTCGGCCCGACGCCAGGAACCGAAACGCCGTAGTCCGTGCATGCCGCATGGCGCTGTTCGGGGTTGCTGCGGTCCTGCCCTTCGCCGCCCAACCGGCTATGGCATAAGACCTTCATGCCCGCGCGCTGCATCGTGCGCCCTATGTGGTGAACTATGCCTGCGCGCTGACCAACATGCTGCGTGTGCGGAAGGTGGACGGGCAATGGGTCGGTGGGCGATCACTCTGGCGGGCCGAACTCCCCGTCACCGGGCCGGGCGCGAAATTCCTGACCAAGTACTACACTTTCGCTGACGCACGCTCCTTTCGTCATCATCTGACGCAGTTTGCCATCGCGGCGAAGCATTGGGACGTTATCGCCACGCTGGATCCCGACAGCCTGGGTGCTGATGATCTGCTGACCGAGATCGACCGGGCCATGAACCAGTTGCCGGAAGGGCTCGGGAAAGATCCGTGGCAACTCTGCGAGGTAAATCCATGAGCGCTGACAGCTTTCGCCTGACCCTGGCCATTTGCGCTGTGCTTGCCATGCTGGGTTATCTCGCCTCGGTCGATGGCCAGTTGATGGGGCTGGTGGTCATTCTCGGGCTGTTCGCCGGTCTCGTCTGGCTGCTCTGGCGCCTGGGCCGCTGGGCATGGCGCCGTTATTGAGGCTGACATGCTACCCTCCATCACGGCGCCCCCCATTGCAATCGACCGGGTGCCGGTCGGGGGGAGTATCCATCATGCGGGGCGCGGGGGCGCCGAGGACGAGATTGACGGAGTGAGCAGATGACAGGGAAACCGGAGGACGAAGGCGCGCAGCGGCTGAGGGCGGCATTCGCGGCCGATCGCATGGCTTGGCAGCAGCAGCTTCGCGGTGACCTGCTTCGGGCGCTGGTGGATCTGTCCACGCGCAACCATCCGCCCAAGGAGGCCGATATCCTGGCGCAGATCCTGAATGTGTTCTCGGATCTGACGGCAGATGAGGACCTGCGCGAGCTCGTGGCCGACTTCCTCGAGCGCCTGCCCTATGAGATGAACCGGCGTCGGCGCCACAACATGCAGGTTTGGGAAGAGCTTCAGCGCCAGCAGGAAGAGCGCCGCCGGGCCGCAGGGAAACCGCCGCCCGAGGAATGAGGGGCTAGCCGCAGACCTGATAGCTCGTGCCCGACTCCGGCGGGCGGCAGACGCTATAGGCCGGGCCGGCCGGGTCGCTGCTGTCGGGCATGTCGCAAGCCGCGAGCAACAGGATCGCGGCGCAGGCCAGGAATGCGGCCAAGGGATGCCGAACGGTTTGCATGCAGGAAATCTCCTGGAGAAAGGGAGCGGCAGCAGTGTGCATGAAAGAGCCCATAACAGCTTTGCGGGGCATAGCGGCGGGCCATTCCCTCGGATCAAATTTCTTTTAAATTCAGGATAATGAACAAAATTAAGACGAGTACAGCCGTCAAGCCAAACAACCCAGCCACCAGAAAGCAGGCGGCTTCCCATGCATCACCCGCAGGCCGCGAAAAGCCGATATGCCAGCACCCTAAGAAGCCTGCGCAGGTCAATCCCAAAAATCCAGCCATCCAGGCCAGCACCTTGAGGCGCAGGTCGCCATGGAAACAATGGGCGATGGATACCGCCAGGGATGCCAGAATCCCGCTGCCCAATGCCAGAATGCCTAAATCGGAATCGATCATGGCACGATCATAGCAAGCATGAGGTTGCAACCAAAGCTTTTTGCCTCCCCCTCACCTGACCCGCCACCTGCGATTCTCAAACGCGCCGTCCTCGGCGATGCCCCAATCGACATAGCCGGCCTCGATGCCGAGGATACGCTCCAGCGCCTCGGCATCGACCTCGAGGACCGCGCCGCTCTGCCGCTCGGTCAGGCGGTATCGCCGGGGCGGCGGGGCAGGGGTCCGACCCCCGGCGCCATCAGCCTCCCGCGCCCGCGCCCGCTGCCGCGCCGCCGTAGGCCGCATCAAGCAGCGCCAGCGCCCCGGCGCCGCCGCGCACCGCCTGCGTGTAATGTCCCAGCGTCACCGCCGGATTGGCATGGCCGGCGAGCTTCGCCACCAGCCCGACCTCGACACCCTGCGCCTGCAACACCGAGACGAAGCTGTGCCGCGCCGAGTGATGCGTGACATAGCGCACCCCGGCCGCCTTCAGGCCCGGCTGCCAATAGCGGCGCAGGAAATTGCTGTAGAGGATCGCCGACCCCGCGTTCCGGAGCCGCTGTGGCCAGGCGCGCGGCTGCGCGGGGCCGCAGAACACCCGGTAAAGGTCGCCGTCCAGGCGCGGGCAGACCAGCTTCCAGGCCAAGAGCAGCTTGCGCAGGCTGGCGCAGATCGGGATCTCGCGTTCGCCGGCCTCGGTCTTGGTCGCCAGCGTGATCGAGCCGTCGCGCTCCTGCACCCGGCGGATCTGGATCACGCCCCGGTCGAGGTCGATATCCTGCCAAAGCAAACCGAGCTGTTCAGAGGCCCTGACGCCGGTCAGGAAGGGAAAGGCATAGAAGATGCCGCGCTGCGGATCGTTGCGGGCATGGTCGAGCAACTGCGCCACCTCGGCCGGCTCCAGGATCGACTTGCGCGGCTTCTGCTTCCTGCGGGTCAGGTTGCTCGGCATCTTGGGCACCGGGACGCCGAAATCCTCCTCGGCCAGGGCGAGGATGGATTTGAACATGCCCTTGACCTCGGAGGCAGTGAACTCGCCCACCTCCTCGCGCACGGTGGCATGCCAGAGCCGGATCTCGGCGGTGGTCAATTCGCTGATCCGGCGATGCCCGAGCAGCTGCAGGACCTTGACGTCGCGATGCGGCTTCACGCCGGTCTCGGTAAAGGCGGCGCGCTCCTTCGGCGTGCCCTGCAGCAAAGGCCCGGTGATGCAGCGGCACAGGATGCGATAGGTTTTGAGCGTCTGCAGCTTGATGTCGGCGGCCTTGAGGTCGAGCCAATGCGCGACCGCCTCGGCCACGGTCGGGTTGCTGTCGGGGTTGAAGTAGCGCTTGCCCTGCATCTGGGCCAACAGGGCGGCGCGCTGCGCCTCGGCCTCGATCTTGGTCGCGAAGGACAGGCGGCGCTTCTTGCCGGTCTCGGGGCAGGTCCAGTTCAGGGTGTGCAGCTTCTGGCGCTGGGTCTTGCCGGATGCCAGCGTGCGGCGGCGGTTCCAGGTGCCGAGCTTGATGATCGTATCGGTCATGGGGCTAACTTCTTGCTTTGCTTGCAAGAAAACGGAACCACGCCCGAAAAGGTCGCGCAATTTGCTGAAAGCACGCGGAAATCCCGGAGCGGTGACATTGTGATGACCGCGCAATAGTCGCGCGGCGGCGAAGGCGGGGCCGGCGCCGCCGACGAGGGCGGCGCGGGGGGTCATAAGGGCCGGGAACGGGCCGGAGGGGCGTTCCAGAGGCTCAGAGAGGCCGGTCGGGCGGGTCGCGGGGCAGCGTCAGGGGCGAGAGAACAAGGGGCGCCTGGAGGCCGGATTCCATCGACATCGACGAAGATGTCGGGCGACACGGCGGGCGGGAGGGGCAGGGGGCGGTGACAGCGGGGCGCAGGGAAACGCGAGGTTGGAACCGGCGAGGATACCCCATGCGACCCGAAGGCCGAGGGCGGGTATGGGTTCCCGGGCCCCCAAGAAGCGCGTCGAGCAGCGCCGAAAGCGTGCTAGATTGAAGCCAGCGCAGTGCCCAAGATTGCATCAGAGGTTTCGGGGGACACACATGACACATGGGGTCCGGAGGCGCGGACGTCCTGGGTGGGCCTATGGGCCGGCGCCTGCGTCGGGCGCCGGGGGCCACCCAGGACCTGTGTCCCCCGTGTCCCCCGAAACCTATCAGTAATCTACGGGCTCATCCTCCGTTTCCGGGTCAAATGGGCGCGAATAGCCGCGTTGGGTTTTGCCGTCCTTCTTGAACGGGTCCGGCCCCTCCCAGCCCAGCTGGTTCATCACCCGCTTCAAGCGCTTGGCCACCCAATCGCTCTGCTGTCCGGGCAGGATGCCGAGGTTGTCCTCGCCGAGGAGTTGCTGGGTGGTGATACGCCATTTGCCATTGATCACGCGTTGGCCCACGGGCGAATTCAGCGCATCCAGCCACGGATCGCGCGGCATTCGCGAGGACTGAAGATGAGCCGCCGCCGCCCAGAGTGTTTCGGGCAAGGTGATGTCTTCTCCCGCCGCTTCAAATTGGGCAGCCTCAGCCCAGAGTTGGTCGCGGTCGCGCTTCAGCCCTTCGAGATCGATGGTGCCGGTCGCCACCGGCCAGAAGCGCCGGTTTCCGGTGACGTCCATCAGATAGCTGTCGTCGTTCGTGGTGCCGATAAAGACGCACTGACGCGGAACCTGCACCGTCCTGCGCCCATAGGCGGGGCGGTAGCGGTCCGTGTCGCGCGACAGGAAAGCCTTGACGTGGGTGGTCTCGGCCTTCTTGATCCCAGACAGTTCGGCAATTTCGAAGATCAGCACGCCGGACAGCAACTCGCCCTGAGTCTTCGCGTCGAGCCGATGATGGGCTGGTCGGAGAAGTTTTCATCTCCGGCCAAGATCTTGAGGGCTGTGGATTTCCCCGAATCCTGCGAGCCCTCGAGCACGACCATGGTGTCGAACTTCGCGCCGGGGGACCGGACGCGGCGAACGGCCGCAACCAGCATCTTGATCCCGAACGCGCTGTTAAGCTCGGTATCCTCGGCGTCAAAATAGCGCGCAAACAGTTTGGACAAGCGCGACGTCCCATCCCACACCAGCCGTCGAAATAGTCCCTCATCGAGTTGAAGGAGTTTTCCAGGGCCAGCGTCTGAATGCCATCATCGATATTCGTCATGCCAGCATCGAAGCCGTGCGTGTCGTAGAACAGCTTGCGGATCATCATGCTGACGTCGTCGGTGATGTCGCCCGCATGTTCCTGGATCGCTTCGCCATCCGCCGTCGTGCGCTGCTTGAACAAGTCACGGCGAAACCGGATGCCGAGGCCCTGCAAACCGGCCAGCGCGTTGCCATAGGTCTGGCGCGGATCACCGTTCTTCGTGATGTCCGGCCAGACCACCGCGTTGACCGCAATCGCCCGGCGGGCCTGCCGCCATGCATAAGCGATAGCGTCGCTGCGCTCCAGAACCGAGGCCGAGATGTCAAGCTGGGGGTTCAGCAAAACGCCCGCGATTGCTTCGGGGGGCGTGCCCCGCCGCGCCATGGCGCAGCAGGAGGACCAGACGACTTCGCTGCGAGACGGGTAACGGGGATTATCGCTGCCCATCGGCCTGTCGGAGTCGTCGCCGCGAACCAATAGCCGCCCAAGCGCGCTGTTCGGGTCGATATCGGCCTCTTCCAGCGACATGGGACGAATGGTTTGGGGCACAGCAGTTTTGACTGCCGCCACCCCCTGGACGGTTCCCGGTGGCCCGAATTCCTCGGAGCCATCTTTGAGATTGAAATCAGAGTACATGAGACAACACGGGCTTGCGACCCGCCTTCTGTTTCTTGGCATTCGGCCAGCTGATGGTGTCGGGGACGCGCATGATACGGTTCCGCGTTATGGCAATTGTCGCCGCCCAGCTTCGCCGCGATCCGGCGGTTCAGTGCTTCGGCTTTCGGGATGTCGGCCAGCGGTTGATCGAGCAACCAGAACGCCTGATACCCGCCCCCGGAAAACAGGATCACCGAGGGCCGGGGCTCGAACGCTTTCAGGCGTTCGAGCGCATCATCGCTGAGGTCGTCCACATCGACATGCAGCATCCAGACCTCGGTGATGTCCCGTTTTCGCGCCTTCTTGTTATGGGCGGTCTCCACGGCACGATTGACCTGCCAGTAGATGTTGTAACCCTGCCCGTTGTGCTCGGAGATCCGGGCGTCGACAGCGTCGGTTGCGACATCCATTCCGAAGGCCTTGGCAATGGGGCCCCGCCCTTCTTTGATCGCGACCAAGGTCATGGGTCGGTCGGCATGCATGTCGCGCAGAAAGCTGGTCGCAGCTGCAATATCGGGCATCAGATCCTCACCCGACATCGGCCTGGTCCTGCTGCACTTCCGCTTGCATATAGGCAGCCATCGCGGCGCGCACTTCGGACAGCAGCACCCGGCGCCGCGACGAAAACGGCAAGTGGCACGGCAGCAGCCCGGCTTTGACCGCCCGGTACAAGGTGTACTTGGGCACGCCCAGGATACGGGCGGCGGCGGGGATGGAGTAGTAGAGCTCTGGGCCGCTACCACATTGATTGTTAGCCATAATTTCGACACTCCTGTTAGGTTTTAGGATGTGCCGTCAAGGGCTTGCCGGTGAGATTGGTATGACAGACAGTCTGCCGACCTGCACGCGGAGAGGTTTGCGCCCCCTATGGGGGCACACGATTACTTCGTCTTGAGATCAATAGGCGGGAACGGTGGCAACGAGTCACGCTCTTTCTCATACTCTTGAAGCCACTCGGATGCTGTTTTCGAACTGTAGCCGGAACGCTTTATGGCGTTGCTGAGCGATCTGGTGGGCTTCACCTTCCCATTAGATAGATTTTCTATCTCGCCAAGAACCTTGCGATACCATTCATGGTCTGCGCTACTTTCAGGAGAAGACTGCTTTTTTGATAAATCCCAGCAATACTCAGTGATGATCTTGTTTGCCTTATTCCCGCTCAGCCCAAAATGCTCCTCACAATAAGCACGGAAATGAATATACCATTTTATCTGCTCACCCTTCCCCGAGGCGCTGCCGCCCTTATCTTTTTTTGCCGCGCCTTAGATCCATTTGAGGAAAAGGCGAAATAATGCGCTCAGCAATTTGTCGATAATCCCCCCAAACCTCCAGAAGCTCAACAGTGGCCTGTCGATCCTCTAACAGCACAAGAAGACATTGCCGAATTTCAGAAAACTGAGGCAGATTACCCCAAACTCCAAACTCCACTCCGTTTTTATAGGACCCTGCACGATAATACCGACCACTCGTTGCCGGAGCAGGAATTTCGCTGTCGCGTCTCGGTGTAGTTCGCAATCTTTCGAGCATCTCGTTATCAATTCTCACGAAAGTCTCAGCAATCCGGAACCATGCCGCATATGAATGGTAGCATTCTGCATCTGACGGCACGCGCGGGGCCTAGTACCACGGCCTTGCGGTAATGGGGTGTTTCAAAGCATAGGGATTGAATTGACCGAACAGAGGCCAGCCGTTCGCGTCAAACTCAGACGGAAAATCTTCGCGATCACGGTCGTAATGCTCCAAGTCGAACTGACCGGTAAGTGCGTATCTCGCAGCGGGATCAAGGGTCATGGAATCATGCTTTTGCAGTCAACCCGGAAAGGTATAGACTATAATTCTTCGCCGCTGAACAAGGGGGTTATGCTGCGCTGAGCCGCCGCAGGGATCCGTCTGTTTGCTCAACGATGGCGGGGATGAAGCGGATGACGACGGCCCAAAGAGCCCTGATATGGGCGAGGATCTTTCGGATGTTGTGTCCGCAGGCGCAGAGCAGGGCGAAGATGGCATCACCGATCCTGCCCTTGAGGGGGCATCTGGCCAATCTGCCGTCTGATTTCATATGGCCGATCTCGGGCTCGATGGCGCTGCGCCGTTTGAGGAGCTTTGCCAACACCGGGGTGATGCCGCGCCTCTGGCCACTGATCAGGACGCTGGTGGTTTCGACGCCATGCCCGCGATAGCCGCGGTCGACCAGGGCGAGGCTGGGCCTCGTGTCGGTCAGGATCTCGACCTGCTCCAGCGCCGGTGCCAGGGTGTGGCCGTCATAAGGATTGCCCGGAAAGCTGCGGGCGCCGACTATGAGGCCGCCGTCGAGGGTGGTCGCGAGGCTGACCTTGGTGCCAAACTCGTAGCGCATCCGCGCCTTGCCCTTTGAGATGCAGTCGACCTCGGGCTCATGCAGGGAATAGAGCTTGTCTTTGCTCTTCGGCCCCTGTTCCAGCAGGCGCCCGACCAGCCATAGCGCGTCCAGAATCTTCTCGCGCAGGGGGCCTTGCGGGATGTCCTGCAGGTGACGGCGAAGATCGCGACGCACCCGGCCGACATAGCCCCTGAGTTGGCGCAGCGCCTTGCGCATGCGCTTGAACTGGCGGGCATGGGCGTAGCGCCCGACCTGGATGGCCAGCCGCGGTGCAAGACGGGCATCGATCATGTCCACCAGCCTCGGCCGCAGAAGATCATCCTGTTCGTGGGCGCGGGAATGGGGCTTCATCGGGGACCAGAAATTCCAGGGTTCTGGCTCTCAGATTACGAAACCCTGCAGAACATGACCAAAAAAAACGCCGGGCCATCACACAAAATCAATGCGTTGCACTTTGTTCAGACCCGACTCATTACGTCTGCAACTTGCACCTTAAGTTTATATGATAACGGCGCTGTTGGTTGATTCTAACACGAAAACACCACATTATTGTTGGCAGCAAGATGGAGGTAAGACATGCAACCAGTGGCGCGGCTCGGCGATGAACATGACTGTCCTATCCATGGCAAGAACCACATCGCTCAGGTCGAATCGCGCGTAAGACTGGACGGCAAGGAAATTGCCACCGTTGGCGATGTGACCGAATGCGGGGGGACAATCACCAGCGGATCATCCGTCAACAAAATCGACGGGCGCCCCATCGCCCATATCGGCAGCCGGACCAGCTGCGGTGGCGTGATAACGACCGGATCGACCACAGAAAAAGTGCGCCCCGGCTGATCAGGCCGGGAACGTCGCCTCATAGGTGGCGATCACCACGTCCATCCCGTGATATTCAGCGGAATGCTTGAAGGCGTGCGTGACCAGCGCCAGTTCGGGGCGCAGTTCGGCAAACCACAGTTCCAGAATGCGCGACCATTTGCCAATAACGGTTGAATACCACGCGATGTCCTCCAACGCGCGCTTTTCATAGCGCGCGCGCAGCCATTTCGCCAGGTTCTCGGTGAATTGCGACAGATTGGGCGCCGCCAGCAACAGTCCGTCCATTTCGGCCAGCACCGGAATAGAGGATCGGTTACCGGTCCGCATCGGGAACAGGTCGGGCAAAGGCGTACCCTTGGCGCCCAATGCACCGCCCGGGCTTCTGCCCGCAACGCGCCGCATCGTTCCCAGTGACGGCGGCATCGCCGCCATGCCCAGCCGCCGCGAGGCATGGCGAAAGACCGCGCCGATAAACGGCATGGTGGTGGTATAGCTTTGCAGCGTGGTCAGCACCTCGTCCTTGACAGCAAAAGCGTTGATCGAGCCGCTGCTGGTCGAGGCGGGAGCGATCGTCTTGGGATTCACGCCGGCCGGATTGAAGATCATTGCATGCAGGGCCACTTGCGGATAGCGATGATCCAGATGGCAACACACCGCAGCCGCCAGACCACCGCCCAGAGAATGACCCGAAATCTCCATCCTTTTGTCGGCCAGCGGCAGGATTTTTTGATCAACACAGCGCCGGCCATAGGCCATGGCTTCGCTGTATTGCGGCGATCCCCGTCCTAGCCCCTGATACAGATTGCTGACCCAGTCGCCATTTTCCTTGGCCATAATGTCAGCCTTGATGCCCAGATTGACAACGATCCCATCCGCCGCCGCCCGACCGGATTCGTCCAGCAGGCCGATCGCCTTGAACCCCATCGCCAGCATTTCTTCGCGTTTTATCTCTTCGTTGCGCGCAGGGACATTGGGATCAAAGATCTTGTTGAAGGGAAAGTTCTTCCAGAACGGCCCGACCTGCACACGAAGATTGGTGGCAATGCCAAGATCGCGCATATCTTCGAAATCGGTGCCGCGAAACACCAGACATGGCGGGCAGGACGGCGCCGACTTATCGGCGGGGTTCCACGATTTCACCTTGTAAAACCGCGCCACCAGCCCCGAGGCCGCCTGATTGTTCAGTAGATCCCATGTTTCCCAGTTGCGTTCTACCTCGGCCATCTTGTCGGGATAGAACGTCTGAAAGCCCGCCGGGCCAGGTGGATCTTTATAGACGTGCTTGCACAGATAACTGGCCTGCCGCCAGCAAGTTGTCCATTTGGCGCTGCCGGGATGGGTCGAGCTCATTCAGTTCACCCGGTCTGAACGGATTTCATCCCAAGGGATCTGGCCGGGTTCGGGGTCATTCCAATGGTCCTTGAAAATCATACGCGTGCGCGCGTCATGCGTGACGGTTTCGATATAATGGGGATTGCGCTTCAACACCCGCATGGCGATCCGCTTGATCTCCAGACTTGGTTCATCGCGGCGTTGGGCATAGCCGCCTAGCGCGTTCAGGAAATGCTCCAGCTGGGTCTGAGTGGGGTGATCGAAATATCCCTTGTCAATCAGCATATCCAGTTGCTCGAACTGCTGGTCGGCGGCCAAAGCGTCGACGGCATTCATGAAATATTCCCCGTCGTTGAACTCTGGCAGCCAGGGATCAGCGCCGGCGGCAAGCACGATCTCTAGCCCCTGATAATTCCCGTTCAGCGCCAGACCATAGGGCAGGATGGTTCGGATCCCTGGCAGTGGCCGGCCCTGTGCATCCAGCCCGCCCGAGCCGTTGGGATCGCCGCCATGCGCCAGATATGCGCGGATTACGTCATTCATCGCATCCTGATCCAGCAAGTCACCGCCGGGCATTGTCAGCGCATAAACGAAATCCCGCCGGGATCCAGTCTTGTCAGGCATCGTCGGATCCGCCCCTATGGCAAGCAGGGCATCCACCGCCGCCACATTTCCCGACGCCAGGGCGTGAAACAGCAATGTGATATCCTGTCCGTGACGCTTGTTCACCCGCGAACCAAGCCATTGGATGTCTTGTGGGGCAATCGGTTCACGCCGTTCAATCTGCTGGGCCAGCTTGTGAATATCCGCATCATAATTCGGATCTTCAGCCTGAAACAGGCGGTCTGCGCGATAGGCCGTCTCGGTCACGGTGGCCTCCATTAACCAATTTGGGAGTGAGATATAAGCATAGGTGCCGACAGCACAGCACAGCGCCAGGGCAACAAGAACATATTTCATTCGTTGATTTTCACGAAATCCGACATCAATCGTAAAAGCTGGTCCATGGTCACGGTAGCCACCTTGCCGTTGATGGCGATGTTGCCGCAATGATCCAGCGTGATCATGCTTTGCCCGCAGCGCAGGGTAATCTGCTGGCCCGCCTCGACCACAAAGTTCTTGGCGACTTCAATGTAATAGGTATCGCCGACGGTGGTAGATTTCAACTTGCCCAGGATTTCGCTGCTATTGCGGCCAATATTACTGTTCATGTCGCGCTCAACCGCGATTTCTAGATTGCCCGCGCCGAAATCGCCGATGGCTCGGCCCACCAGCGCGGCGGCGCCCCCGATGCCTTGGGTTTCGCTCCCGGCTTCGGCGGGGGTGACGCGCCCGCGATGCCCCGGCCCAACCGAGATGCGCATGTCGCCACCCACGATCTGATCCAGGATGTTATGCACCTCGCTTGCTTTGGAATCGCCTACACTTTCGATCTTGTTGTTGTTGACGCGCTCGGTCCGGTGCTGCTCGATCTTGGCGTTCATGTCGCGCTGCGCGTGCAAGAAAATCTCTTCGCTGTCTTTTTCATCCTCAAAGCGCAACTCGTTGAAACCGGTCCCCTGATGGGTATCGGTTTTGAAGGTGCTGATGGTCTTTTGCGCCGGCAGCTCATAAGGCACCTTGTTCCTACCGTTATAAACACATCCGGTGACCAGCGGCTTATCCGGATCGCCTTCCAGGAACTCGACCACGACCTCCATGCCGATCCTGGGGATGACCATGCCGCCCCAGCCGGCGCCGGCCCAGTTCTGCGACACCCGGCAGCGCATCGAATGCGCGCCCGCCAGATCCCAGTGGAACCGCACCAGGATGCGGCCGTATTCGTCGCAGTCGATCTCGCCCTCGCCGACCACCATCGCCGTCTGCGGGCCGTGCACCACGGGGACCGCCGTCCGCCGCGGCGGCACCATCGGCGCGGTGTCCGGCATCAGGGCGTAGCTGCCGGTGAAGGCATAGCCGTCGCTGCCCGAACCGCCGGAGCCATAGGCCTCGGACACGAAATGATGCGAGGCCGAGAGGCAGAGATAGGTCTCGCCCGTCCCCGGCACCGGGTCGCCCGCAAGCGTCACCCGGCGCCCCGCCCGCAGGCTGGCGCAATCGCCCACCGCGCGGTTGCGCCGGTCCGCGCCGCGTTCCTGGCTGGTGCGCAGCCCCGCCACTAGCTTGCCCACGTCCTGCGCCGGATAGTCGCCCGGGTAGTCGAAGCTCTCGATCTGGCCCTGCGCATGGGCGGCATCGCCCAGCCGGTCGGCCTCCATCGCCTGGTCGGGCTTCTTGAAATTGTAGTCGGTCAGCCGGATGGCGCCGGTGGTCAGGTTGCGCTCGGGCGACCAGTCCCAGAAATGCTCGCCCTCGGCCTGGTGATGGCCGTCGTAGCTTTTATAGGGCCGCGAACCGATGGTCTCATGCGCCAGCACGTCGTC
The DNA here is from genome assembly GCF_030388245.1 of Paracoccus sp. TOH. Lineage (NCBI taxonomy): Bacteria > Pseudomonadati > Pseudomonadota > Alphaproteobacteria > Rhodobacterales > Paracoccaceae > Paracoccus > Paracoccus sp. TOH. The sequence goes on along the minus strand of NZ_CP098360.1, from coordinate 9,949 downwards.
GGTCAGCACCAGCGTGTGGCTGCCCGGGGCGTGGCGGAAATGGAAGGAGATGCCGTGCCGCTCCATCTGCCGGCGGGCGAAACCGAGGTCGGATTCGCGATATTGCACGGTGTATTCGAGGGTCGGATAATCCTGCGAGAGCTGGAACTCGACCGCCGGATCGCCGAGCTGCGCGTAATCCGAGAGCAGCTCGGTCAGGATCTGCACCACGGTCTTGTCGTGAAAGATCCGCTGGTTGCGGCGGCGGGAGGCGAGCCAGAACCAGGGTCGCAGGGTCAGGTCGTAGCGGTGGCCGTTCTCACCCACGCCGGCCCAGCGGGCCTGGGTGACGATGCCGTCGAAGGGTTGCGGGCCGTCGCGGGTCTCGATCTCGACCGTGGCATGGGTGCCGATCAGCGCGTCGAAGTCGAGATCGTTGCGGGTGGCCAGCGCCTCGACGCGGTAGTCGAAGAGGTCGTTGAGGTGGTCCGTGCCGTCGAAGCGCAAAAGCGCCAGCGTGTCGGGGCCGAGGGCGGTCGTCAAACGGCCCAGCCGCTCGGACTGGCGCAGGGGGGCGTTCATGAAAAAGGCCTCCGCGGGGGAAAAATGGGTCAAACTGAAACTGCGGGAAATGTGCATGACCGGAACGGCGATGCCAAGACTGCAAGATTGCCAAAGCCCGCAAGATGGTGCGCGCGGTCACCACCCGGTCACCAGCACCGGATTCGACCAGATTGAACGATCCGCGACCTTTCTGCACATGCGCGCTGCCCGGGGCGTGCTTCCCAGACATCTCGAATCCTGCACTTTCGTGCAGTCTCCTGTCATCTCATGCAAGTCGACAGGACGGCCGTCTCCATGAGAGCGGCGGACTGCGATCATGTCGTGACCAGGGGAATATCGGCGTCTGTGCTTTGAGATAACCTCGAAACGTCAATGCCGGCATCCGCCTTGCTGGGCGTTGCCCTTGACCCCCATGGCACGAGAAGATCGGCGGAGTGCGGACTGCGCCGGCAAGGCCGCAGGGTTTCCGCATCTCGGCCGCTTCCGGCTGTTCGTCGAGTCATTTTAGTTCACGCTCGGTCATTGTGGCGCATGATAGTTGCGCTGCGGTTGCGAAGGCGGTATTTATGCCGCAACGCCGCACAAGGAATCTGCCATGAAGGACATGCCCGCGATGCCTGCCGATACGCCTTCCGCCCTGCTGGCGCTGGCCGCAGCCACGCTCCCGGAACTTGAGACCCTGCAATCGCGCGCCACCGAGACGCTGCGGGCGCTGGTGGCGCCCTCAGGCAAGCCGCAGCCGGCGCTGCTGGAGGAACACCAGCACGCCGCCCATGCCCTGTCCTGGCTTGCCACCTATGTCGAATCGATTCGCCAGTTGACCGGCTGGGCCGCGCGGCTGGCCGAGGCGGGCAATCTGGGCCGGATCGAGGCGCTGATCCTGCAGATCGGTCTGGGCGAATACCTGACCCAGATCGCCGGCGGCATTCCGATGAGCCAGACGGAATTTGCCCGGCTTTCGGACCTGGGGATCGACTGGCGGCCGGGCGAGGCGGCGCTGGGGCTGATGCGCGGCAACAGCGCGCCGGCGCGGGCGGAACTCGCACGGCTGATGCAGGACAACCGGGGTCGGGCGACCTTCGGCACCACGGGGCTCGATGAGGATCTGGAGATGATCCGCGACCAGTTCCGCCGCTATGCCGAGGAACGGGTGATCCCCAATGCCCACGAATGGCACCTGAAGGACCAGCTGATCCCGATGGAGATCGTCGAGGAACTGGCGGAACTCGGCGTTTTCGGCCTGACCATCCCCGAGGAATTCGGCGGGCTCGGCCTTTCCAAGGCGTCCATGGTCGTCGTCACCGAGGAACTGTCGCGCGGCTATATCGGCGTGGGCAGCCTGGGCACCCGCAGCGAGATCGCGGCCGAGCTGATCCTCTGCGGCGGCACCGAGGAGCAGAAGGCGAAATGGCTGCCCGGCCTCGCCTCGGGCGAGATCCTGTCGACGGCGGTGTTCACCGAGCCGAATACCGGCTCGGACCTGGGCAGCTTGCGCACGCGGGCGGTTCGCGACGGCGAGGACTGGGTGGTCACCGGCAACAAGACCTGGATCACCCATGCGCAGCGCACCCATGTCATGACGCTGCTGGCGCGCACCGATCCCGAGAGCAGCGACTGGCGCGGCCTCTCGATGTTCCTTGCGGAAAAGACCCCCGGTACCGACGACGATCCGTTCCCGACCCCCGGCATGACCGGCGGCGAGATCGAGGTGCTGGGCTATCGCGGCATGAAGGAATACGAACTGGGCTTCGACGGCTTCCGGGTCAAGGGCGGGAACCTTCTGGGCGGGGAGCCTGGAAAAGGCTTCAAGCAACTGATGGAAACCTTTGAATCGGCTCGGATTCAGACCGCCGCTCGCGCCGTCGGCGTGGCGCAATGCGCGGCCGAGATCGGCATGCAATATGCCATCGACCGCAAGCAGTTCGGCAAGTCGCTGATCGAGTTCCCGCGCGTCGCCGACAAGCTCGCCATGATGGCGGTCGAGATCATGATCGCGCGTCAGCTGACCTATTTCAGCGCTTGGGAAAAGGATCACGGCCGGCGCTGCGACCTCGAGGCCGGGATGGCCAAGCTGCTGGGCGCCCGCGTCGCTTGGGCGGCGGCCGACAATGCCCTGCAGATCCATGGCGGCAACGGCTTCGCGCTGGAATATGCTATCAGCCGCGTGCTCTGCGATGCGCGCATTCTCAACATCTTCGAGGGCGCGGCCGAGATCCAGGCCCAGGTTATTGCACGCAGGCTACTGGACTAGGATGAAATTCCGGCCCCTGCTGGACAGCGGGGGCCGTTCAGGCATTATGGCGGCAACAGAACAGAACGGAGCTGCCAGTGACCCGCATCCCCCTGATTTCCGCGGCGATTGTCGCCACGCTCGGCCTTGCCGCCTGCGAGCCGACCGCGCCCTCGACCCCCGGCTCGAACGTGCCGACCGGCCCCTATGTGCTGGTCGGCATCGGCTCGGACACGGTGCCGCAACGCAATGTCGGCATGACGATCGAGGCCGACGGCTCGATCTCGGGCCAGGCGCCCTGCAACAATTACACGGCCCCGCAGACCGCCGAGCCGCCGGGCTTCGCGCTGGGGGCGCTGACCACCACGAAGATGGGCTGTTCCGGCCGGGCCGGGCAGTTGGAATCGCGCTATTTCCAGGCGCTCTCGGGTGCCAATGGCATCGCCTATGAAGGCGGCGTGCTGACCATCAAGGGCCCGACCTACCTGACCTACGAGCCGGGTTATCGCAAGGAAAAGTGACCGGACGGCGCGCCCTGCGGGGCGCCCCCTTCGCAAAGGAGCGCGCGATGCGGAAAGTTCTCCTCGCCCTGCCGCTGGTTTTGGCGGCCTGCGTGACTGAAGCCGAGACCGGAGACGATACGCCCATTCCCGGCGATTACGAGCTGATCGCGGTCGAGGGGGTCGCGGTTTCGGGCACGCCCACGCTGCGCATCGCCGCGGATGGCGCCGTCTCGGGGCAGGGGCCCTGCAACCTGTTCACCGGCCGCAACAATGCCACGCTGCCGGCGCTGGATCTGGGCGCACTGGCCACGACCCGCCGCGCCTGCCTGCAGGAGGGCGGCGAGCACGCCTTCTTCCAGGCGCTCGGTGCCGTGCGCGAGGCAAGGCGGAGGGCGGGGAATTGCGGATGACCGGTCCCGATGTCACCATCCGCTGGCGGGCGGTGACGCAATAAGCCGGGCGACCAGCCGGGCGCGGGCGGGCGGCAGCGGCTTACCGGCATGGGCTTCGGCCAGCCGTGCATGCAGGAAATGCCCGGTCAGCGCCAGCGCATCCTCGATGCCGCCATTGCCGCGCCCGCCCAGCATGGCCGGCAAGGGCAGCAACCGCGGCGCCCATTCCCCCGCCGCCTGGGCCGAAACCGCCCGGCCCGAGCGCGGGCTGACATAGGCCAGCCCCTCGCGCGAGCCGGTCACGGCGCAACTGCTGAGATCGAGGCCGAAGCCCAGCTCGTCGAGCAGCCGCATCTCCCAGCGCAGATAGGCTTCGGCCCAGGTCTCGCCCCAATCCATCAGGTCCAGCAGCGCCTCGGTGGCGTCGACAAGGCGCGGATGCGGGTCGCGCTCGGGTAGGGCATAGGTCAGCAGCGCGGTGACCGCGTTCACACCGGCCAGCGCATCGGCGCCGGTCAGCAGCCCCGGCCGCGCCCGCACCGGTTCGACGGCGAAAGTGCCCAACTGGTCCTCCAGCCGCGCCCGCCAGCGCAGGCTGACCCGGCTGCCCGGCTGCAGTATGGCGGCGCGCCTGGTGCTGGCGCCGCCGGGCACCAGGCCGCGGATCAGCCCGGCCTCGCGCGTCAGCACGGTCAGGATCACGGCGCTTTCGCCGTGCCTTTGCAGCGCCATCACGCTGGCCTCGCCGCTCCATTCCATCGCGCCGCCTTTCCTTCCGCGCCACCCTGCCGCAATCTGGGGGCGATGAACAAGGGAGGCAGGCATGTTGAAATCGTGGATCCAATCCCAGGCCCGGCTGGTCGAGGTGGCGGCCGGCCGCGCCCCGGCCGATCTGGTGGTCCGGGGCGGGCAGTGGGTGAACGTCCACACGCGCGAGGCGATCCCCGGCATCGACGTGGCGGTGGCGGACGGTCGCGTCGCCTATGTCGGCCCCGATGCCGGCCCCTCGGTGGGCCCCGATACGCAGGTGGTCGAGGCGGCGGGCCGCTTCATGGTCCCGGGCCTGATCGACGCGCATATGCATGTCGAATCGGGGATGCTGACCCCGGCCGGCTTCGCGGCGGCGGTGATCCCGCATGGCACCACGACCATCTTCCACGACCCGCACGAGATCGCCAACGTGCTGGGCCTTGAAGGCGTGCGGCTGATGCGCGACGAATCGCTGCTCCAGCCGATCAGCATGTTCACCCAGATGCCCAGCTGCGCGCCTTCGGCGCCGGGGCTGGAAACCACCGGCCAGCCGATCACCGAGGGCGAGGTGGCGCAGGCCATGGGTTGGGAGGGCATCGTGGCCTTGGGCGAGATGATGAACTTCCCCGGCGTCGCCGCCGGCGACCGGCAGATGCTGGCCGAGATCGCCGCCACCCGCGCCGCCGGCAAGACCGTGGGCGGCCATTATGCCAGCCCCGACCTGGGCCGGCCCTTCCATGCCTATGTCGCCGGCGGCGCCAACGACGATCACGAGACCACGACCGAGGCGCAGGGCATCGCCCGCGTCCGTCAGGGCATGGGCTGCATGATGCGTTTGGGCTCGGCCTGGTATGACGTGGCAAGCCAGATCACCGCGATCACCGAAAAGGGGCTCGACCCGCGCTTCTTCATCCTGTGCACCGACGACAGCCATTCCGGCACGCTGGTCCATGACGGGCACATGAACCGGGTGGTGCGCCACGCCATCGCCTGCGGCTGCGATCCGCTGGTGGCGATCCAGATGGCGACCGTCAACGCCGCCAGCCATTTCGGACTGGAACGCGAACTCGGCAGCATCACCCCGGGACGGCGGGCGGATGTGATCCTGACCTCGGACCTGCGGACCCTGCCGATCGAGGCGGTGATCGCCCAGGGGCGGCTGGTGGCGGAAGCCGGCAGGCTGCTGGTCGATTGCCCGCGCATCGCCTGGCCCGAGACGGCGCGCAACTCGGTGCATCTGGGCAAGCGCCTCGCCGCCCCGGATTTCGAGGTCAGCGCCACGGGCGCCACCGCCCGCGTCCGCGTCATCGGCGTGGTCGAGAACCAGGCGCCGACCAAGGCACTGACCGCCGAACTGCCGATCCGCGACGGCGTGATCGAGGGGCAGGGCGACACCTGCCACATCGCCCTGGTCGAACGCCACCGGGCGACGGGCGGTGTGGTGAACGGCTTCGTTTCGGGCTTCGGCTATCGGGGCCGGATGGCGGTCGCCTCGACGGTGGCGCATGACAGCCACCACATGATCGTCGTCGGCACCGACCGCGACAGCATGGCGGCGGCGGCGAACCATCTTGGCGCCATCGGCGGCGGTGTCACCGTGTTCCGCGACGGTGCCGAGCTTGCCAGCGTTGCCCTGCCCATCGCCGGGCTGATGTCCGACCGCCCGGCCGAGGAGGTCGCCGAGGCCGCGCAGGCCATCGTCCAGGCGATGCGGGATTGCGGCTGCACGCTCAACAACGCCTATATGCAGCATTCTCTGCTGGCGCTGGTGGTGATCCCGGAACTGCGGATCTCGGACCTGGGGCTGGTTGATGTCACCCGTTTCGAATTGGTGGACCTGATGCTCGCCCCCTGAGCTTCACCGTTTTCCAAATACCCGAATCGACGCCCAGCCGGCTGCTTTGCTCCTCAAATACCCATGATGCGCGAGACCTCGGCCTCGCGCGCGACCGCCAGGAATTGCGCCCGGCCGCGCAGCGCCTCGAACAGTTCCGGCCCGGTGCCGGTCAGCCAGCTCTGGGCGCCAAGCGCGCAGATCTCGTCGTAAAGCGCGGCGCGGCGGTCGGCATCCAGATGCGCCGCCACTTCGTCCAGCAGCAGCACCGGGCTTTCGCCCTCCAGCGCCCGTGCATTGGCCAGGATCAGGGACAGAAGCAGCGCTTTCTGCTCGCCGGTCGAACTCAGCGCTGCGGGCATTGCCTGCGGCCCCCAATGCGCGCCCAGATCGGCGCGATGCGGGCCGCTCAGGCTGCGGCCGGCGGCCATGTCGCGGCTGCGGCCTGCGGCCAGCCGGGCGGCGATGCTGTCGGGATCGGGGTCGTCGGCGAAGCCCTCGCCGGGCAGCAGCGTCAGGCTGGCCGAGGGGAAGGCAGTCCTGGCCCCGTCCTGCGCCGTCGCGATCCGGGCGATGGCGTCCAGCCGGTTGCGGGTGACAGCCGCGCCCATCTCGGCCATCTGCGCCTCCAGCGCCCGATACCAGCCGGGATCGCGGACCTCATCCTTGAGCAGCCGGTTGCGCTCGCGCATGGCCTTGTCGTAACCCAGCGCGTCCTCGGCATGGCCGGGAATAAAGCTCAGCGTCAGCCGGTCGAGAAAGCGCCGCCGCTGTTCCGGCGCATCGGTCCACAGCCGGTCCATGGCCGGGGTCAGCCAGATCGCCCGCATCAGCCGGCCAAGCGCGATCTGCGTCGAGGGCTTGTCGTCGATCATCACCTCGCGCGGCTGGCCGGGCAGGGCGCGGGTCGTGACCTCATGCTCGTCGATCCGGGCGCGGATCTGCCAGCCGACATCCGGCCCTTTGCGGGCCTGATCGCCGGGCGCGGCGCCGCGCATGCCGCGGCCGGGCGACAGCATCGAGATGGCTTCCAGGATATTGGTCTTGCCGGCGCCGTTCGGGCCATGGATGGCGACGGGGCGGCGGTCGGCCTCGATCTCCAGCCTGGCCCAGCTGCGGAACTGGGTCAGGTGCAGTTGGGTCAGCGTCACACGCGCATCGGCATGACGACATAGACCGCGCTGGTGTCGCCGCCCTCGCGGATCAGTGCCGCGTCGCCCGAGCCGTTGAACAGAAAGACCGCGTTCTCGCGCTCGATTTGGCTGGCGATCTCATGCAGGTACTTGGCATTGAAACCGATCTCCAGCGGCTCGTCGGCATAGGCGACCGGCAGTTCCTCGTCCGCCGCGCCGGCATCGGGGGCGTTCACGGACAGCACCAGCCGATCCTCGTCCAAGGACAGCTTGACGGCGCGCGAACGCTCGCTGCTGACGGTGGCCACCCGGTCGACGGCCTTGGCGAAATCGCCGGCATCGACTTCCAGCTTGCGGGCATTGGCCGAGGGAATGACGCGGCTGTAATCCGGAAAGGTGCCGTCGATCACCTTCGAGGTCAGGGTGATCCGGGGCGTGGCGAAACGCACCTTGGTCTCGCTGACCGAGACCGCGATCTCGGCCTCGTCATCGTCCAGAAGCTTGCGCAGCTCGGCCACGGTCTTGCGCGGCACGATCACCCCGGGCATCGCCTCGGCGCCGGCGGGCAGCGGCGCGTCGATCCGCGCCAGCCGATGGCCGTCGGTTGCGACGCAGCGCAGCGTCGGGCCGTCCTCGCCCTGGGCGACATGCATGTAGACGCCGTTCAGGTAATAGCGGGTTTCCTCGTTCGAGATGGCGAATTTGGACTTGTCGAACAGCCGGCGCAGCACCGCGGCGGGGGCCGAGAAATTCGCCGAATATTCCGACGAGGACATCACCGGGAAGTCCTCGCGCGGCAGGGTGGCCAGGCTGAAATTCGAACGTCCGGCCTGCACCGCCAGCCGTTGCGAGGCGGCGTCGAGGCTGAGCTGCACCAGCGCGCCGTCCGGCAGTTTGCGGGCGATGTCATTCAGCATCCCGGCCGAAACGGTGGTGGCGCCGGGCCGCTCGACCTGGGCCGCGGCGCGGTCCACGATCTCGGTATCCAGATCGGTGGCGCGGAAGCTGACGCCTTCGGGCGTGGCCTCGATCAGCACGTTGGCCAGGATCGGGATGGTGTTGCGGCGTTCGACGACGGACTGGGCCTGGGAAACGGCTTTCACCAGATCGGCGCGTTCAATCGAAAACTTCATGGTCCACCCTTGTGTCTTGGCCTTGCCGCGCCTGGCGCGGGGCGCCAATGTGGCACAATCCCGCGCAAGGTCAAGCGGATGCGATCAGGCTTCCAGCAGCCGGCGCAGCAGGTCGATGTCTTCCGCCAGGCTGCGATCGGCGCTGCGCAGTTCCTCGATCTTTTTCACCCCATGCATGATGGTGGTGTGATCGCGGCCGCCGAAGCGCCGTCCGATCTCGGGCAGGCTGCGCGAGGTCATCTGCTTGGACAGATACATGGCGATCTGCCGCGGCCGGGCGACGGTGCGCACGCGCTTCGGCCCGATCATGTCGGCCAGGCGGATGTTGTAATGCTCGGCCACCTTGCGCTGGATCTCCTCGATCGAGACCTTGCGGTCGTTGGCGCGCAGGATGTCGGCCAGGCATTCCTGGGTCATGTCCAGCGTGATCTCGCGCCCCATCAGGCTGGCAAAGGCGAACAGCCGCTGCAGCGCGCCTTCCAGCACGCGCACATTCGAGGTGATGCGATGCGCCAGGAACTCCAGCACGCCCGGCGCGATCAGAAGCCCGGGATACTGGGCGCGGAAACTGTCGGTCTTGCTTTGCAGGATGCCCAGCCGCAGCTCGTAATCGGTCGGGTGCAGGTCCACCACCAGCCCGCATTGCAGGCGGGACTTGATGCGCTCCTCCATATCCTTGATCTCGCCCGGCGCGCGGTCGGCCGAGATGACGATCTGCTTGCCCTGATCGACCAGGGTATTGAAGGTATGGAAGAATTCCTCCTGCGTGGATTCCTTGCCGGCGATGAACTGCACGTCATCGACCATCAGCACGGAAACCGTGCGGAACAGCTCCTTGAAATCCATCACCGTGCGGTCGCGCAGCGCCTGGACGAAGCGATACATGAACTGCTCGGCGGACAGGTAGAGCACCCGCGCCTCGGGCTGGCGGGCCTGGATCTCGCGGGCGATGGCATGCATCAGGTGGGTCTTGCCCAGGCCGACCCCGCCGTAAAGGAACAGCGGGTTGAAGGTCACCGGCCCACCCTCGGCCACCCGGCGGGCGGCGGCATGGGCCAGCTCGTTCGGCTTGCCGACGACGAAATTGTCGAAGGTGAAACGGCTGTCGAGCGGCGCGGCCAATTCCTCCTCGCCGGCGGGGCGCGGGGGGGCGGGGCGCTTGACGGCCGGCGCGGCCGCCTGGCGGGCGGTCTGGCTGCGGGTCTGGAAGCTCAGGCGCTGCACCGGACCGCCCATGCGGTCCAGCACCTTCAGGATGTCGTCGCTGTAATGGCGCGATACCCAGTCGGACAGGAAACGGGTCGGGCAGGCGATGGTGGCGGTGCCGTCCTCGACCCCGGTCAGGCGGAGCGGCTCGATCCAGGTCGAGAAACTGTCGGTCCCGACGATCTTCTGAAGTTCTTCACGTGCCTGCCCCCAAAGTCTGTCCAT